>DATHFW010000068.1:0-3821 GCA_035317945.1 Steroidobacteraceae bacterium
CCGGAGCGATTCGCGGCGCTGGCGCCGCAGCTGCCGGGCAACCGGCCCGCCGTCGCGGAGAGCGGCGTGGCATCCGCCGCCGATGCCAGGCACATGATGCGATTGGGCTATCGCCTGGCGCTGATCGGCACGGCGCTCATGCGGCACGATGACCCGGCGCAATGGCTTCGTGAAATATTGGCAACGACACGGACAGTGGAAAGCTAAATGGCTACACTCCGCGGCATGTGGATCAAAATATGCGGCATCACCGGGGCGGATGCGGTCAGCGCGGCAGCGGAAGCCAACGTCGACGCCATCGGCTTTGTCTTCGCGCCGAGCCCGCGGCAGGTCACGCCCGGGCAGGCCGCGCAACTTGCGGCGCTTGCGCCGAAGGGCATTCTGCGCATCGCCGTGGCACAGCATCCGCTGCAAATGAAAGTCGACGAGATTTGCCGAATTCTCAAACCAGACTATTTCCAAACCGATGTCGAGGACTTGCGGGAGCTGAAAATTCCGGCGCATATCAAGGTACTGCCCGTGGTGCGATTCGGCCGCAAAACGCCGAATCCCTTGCCCGGACGCATGCTGTTCGAAGGTCCGTCCAGCGGCATCGGCGAGCTCGCCGATTGGGGCCGGGCAGCTGAGCTTGCACGGCAGACCGAGGTCATTCTCGCGGGCGGCCTATCGGCGCAAAATGTGGCCGAAGCCATTCAGGCGGTGCGGCCGTTCGGTGTGGACGTGAGCAGCGGCGTGGAGTCGGAGCCCGGCGTGAAGGACCCGGCGAAGATTCACGAGTTCGTACGGGCGGCGCGCGCTGCCGCCGCGTACCTGGAGAGCGAGTCGTGAGTTCACAGCAACGCGTCGCTGTTGCGCCGGCGGCGTTGCCCGACGCCAAGGGACGCTATGGTGCATTCGGCGGCCGTTACGTGCCTGAGACCCTGGTGCCCGCGCTCGATCGGCTGCAGGCCGGCATTGATCGGTACCTGCACCATCCTGACTTTCAAGCCGAGTTCAAGCATGAGCTCAAGACCTGGGTGGGCCGTCCCACCGCCCTGTCGCACGCGCCGACGTTGAGCAAGCGCTGGGGTGCGCAGGTGTGGCTGAAGCGCGAGGATCTTGCGCACACGGGTGCGCATAAAATCAACAACGCCGTCGGCCAGACACTGCTGGCAAAACGCCTGGGCGCCAAACGCATCATTGCGGAAACCGGCGCGGGGCAACATGGCGTCGCCAGCGCGGCCGCGGCGGCGCGGCTCGGCATGCCCTGCGTGGTGTACATGGGGGCGGTGGACGTCGAGCGGCAGGCACCCAATGTGGATCGGATGAAATTGCTGGGCGCGACCGTGGTGTCGGTGACCGGCGGGGATCAGACATTGCGCGCGGCCATCGACGAAGCATTGCGCGATTGGGTGTCCGATCCCGACGGCACGTATTACTCGTTGGGATCGGCCGTCGGGCCGCATCCCTATCCGTACCTGGTGCGCGAGCTGCAGTCGGTGATCGGCCGCGAGGCGCGCGCGCAAATGTTGGAAGCGGCGGGACGCCTGCCCGACGTCGCCGTGGCCTGCGTCGGCGGCGGTTCGAATGCCATCGGATTATTTCATCCTTTCCTGGGCGATAGCGCGGTGCAATTGCTGGGTGTGGAAGCCGGCGGCCGCGGTGCCGGCCTCGGCGACAATGCGGCTTCGCTGACCTTCGGCACGCCGGGGGTTTTGCAGGGCAGCTATACGCTCATTCTGCAGGACGCTTTCGGCCAGGTGCGCGAGACGCATTCAGTGTCGGCGGGACTCGATTATTCCGGCGTCGGGCCCGAGCACGCCTACCTCATGCAAAGCGGACGAGTGACCTATGAGTCGGCAACCGATGCGGAATCTCTCGACGCGCTCGCCGAGTGCGCCAAGTACGAAGGCATCCTGCCGGCCATCGAGAGCGCGCACGCGTTTTTCGGCGCGCGGCGTTTCGCGGAAAAAAATCCGGGGGCGCAAATTCTCGTCGGCTGCTCGGGCCGGGGCGACAAGGACATGCCGATTTTGCAGAACACACTGCTGAAAGAACGGCGCTGATGATCGCGCCAAGCGAGCGCATTGCCGCTGCCATTGAAGCCGTCGTGGCGAAGGGTCGACCCGCGTTGGTGGGTTATTTGACCGCCGGTTTCCCAAGCCGCCGTCAATTCAAGGGCGACCTCGCCGCCGTCGCCGGCGTTTGCGACGTGGTCGAGATCGGTGTTCCATTCACCGATCCGATGGCGGATGGCACCACCGTACAGCGCGCGAGTTTCGCAGCGCTCGCCGACGGCGTGACGCTGCCGTGGATTCTCGATGAGCTCAAGTCCGTCGAGCCGCGGCACAGCGCACCGATTCTCTTGATGAGCTACTTGAATCCGCTGCTGGCATTCGGAATCGCGGCTCTGCCGCGCGCCGCGCGCGACGCCGGCGTCGCGGGCTTTATCGTTCCGGATTTGCCGTTCGAGGAAAGCGGCGACTTGCATCGCGCTTTCGAAGCCGAAGGATTGGCCTTGGTGCAAATGGTGACGCCGGTGACGCCGCCCGAGCGCTTGGCCATGCTCTGCCGCGAGGCCAAGGGATTTGTCTACGCCGTGACCATGACGGGCACCACCGGAAAATCGGCCGACGGTAAATTCGCCGATGTGCCTGCCGATGTGCTCGACTATATGGATCGCGTGAAAGAGCTCTCCAGTGTTCCGGTGTGCGCCGGATTCGGCATTCGTTCCGCCCGGCAGGTCGCCCGGCTCGCGCCGCATGTGGACGGTGTCGTGGTGGGGTCGGCGTTGGTCGAGGTGTTGGAGCGGGGCGAGGACGTGGCCGCGTTTTTGAAATCGTTGCGCTAGAAATCGGTGCGCCAGGAAGAGCTGTGAAGCGAGTGTTCCGTGCCGCATCCCTTCTGCAGGTCGCGCATGCGCGCAACGTGCTGACGGCTGCCGGGATCGAGAGCGAGCTGCGCAACCAATATTTGGCCGGCGCTCTCGGCGATTTGCCCATGCTGGAAACCTGGCCGCAGCTCTGGGTCGAAGACATGCTCGAATCGGCTGCATTGCGCGCGCTGGAAGAGGCGGCCCGAGCACCGTCGGGCGCTCCCTGGACCTGCAGCCAGTGCGGCGAGCAACTCGAGCCGCAATTCACCACCTGCTGGCGTTGCGGCGCCACTTTCCATGCCTAACGTGCGAGTGCATAGCGTGTGCCAGCGTTGATCGGAGTGCGGCTCGGGGGCGAAACGCCGCTCCATGAAGGCTAATGCGGGCTTGCTTTTCAAACGCTTGCAGAGGCATGTCAGACAAACACCTACAGAATTCAGCGTGAATTCCGAGCCGAGGATCAGCCCCGCGCCCTGGCTAGCGAAAGCTGCACAGGTTACAAATTGTCCCGTGTGACGTGTAACGATTACACGAGCGCGACCAGCAGGAGATTTGTAATGAATACCGTCAGTTATGGTTTTTCTGAGCAGCGTCCCGCACCTCATCTCATGCCTGCGATGGAGACTTTTTTGGGCTCCTCTGCGGCGATGCAGGAGGTGCTTCGCTTGATCGAGCGGGTGGGTCCCACCGAAGCCAGCGTCCTCTTGACGGGTGAAAGCGGGTCCGGCAAGGAAGTGGCGGCGCGGTTGATTCACGAATCCAGCCCGCGGCGCGGCAAGCCCTTCCTCGCCATCAACTGCGGCGCCATTCCACCGGGGCTCATTGAAGCTGAATTATTCGGCTACGAGAAGGGCAGCTTCACCGGGGCGGTACGTGCGCATGCGGGAGTCTTCGAGCGCGCCCACGGCGGCACTCTGCTGCTGGACGAGGTCACCGAGATGCCGTTGGAAATGCAAACGCGATTGTT
>DATHFW010000069.1:0-12410 GCA_035317945.1 Steroidobacteraceae bacterium
AATCACGGTCTGCTGCCACTGCCGGTCCGCTCCAAGGTTCTCCGGGGCCTCACCGCGTGCCCTCATCCGGACCACCCGAGCCTGCGAGGCCGGCGAGCCTAGGTCCGGCCCGAAGTGGTCGAGCACCGACTGTACCGCTTGTCTGTCGTTACAAATGGGGAGGACGTCGCAACCTGCAGCAAATGCCAGCTCGGCGCGCTCGATCACACCCCCAAAAGCCGCTGCGCCGGCCATCGTCAGGTCGTCCGCGAAGACGCAGCCGTGGAACTTAAGGTCGCCGCGAAGCACGCCATTGATCCAACTCTTCGAGAGGCTCGCCGGCAGGGCGTCGATGGCCGGAAACACCACATGGGCCCCCATGACCCCCGCCAAATTGTTCTCGATCAGCAGCCGATAGGGGCGGATATCGCCCTCCAAATCGACGAAATTGCGCCGGTCCACGGGCAGCGCCACATGCGAGTCGGCAATCACCGCGCCATGGCCTGGAAAATGCTTGGCGACGGCGGCCATGCCGGCCTCGCGCATGCCCGACATGTAGGCCACCGCCAGGGCCGCGACGCTGTCCGGGTCACTGTGAAAGGCCCGATCGCCGATGATCTCGCTGACGCCGTAATCGAGGTCGACGCAGGGGGCAAAGCTGAAATCCACACCCACTGCCCGCAGCTCGCTCGCCATCAGCCAGCCGACGGATTGGGCCAGGGCCAATCCCTCGCGGCGATCCTCGTCGTATCGCCGACCCAAGGCCCGCGCCGCAGGCAGTCTCGTAAAGCCTTCGCGGAAGCGCTGTACCCGTCCGCCTTCATGATCAACGGCGATCAATAAGTGCGGACTTCGCACACCCCGGATGGCGTCCGTCAATGCACTGAGCTGGGCCACGTCGCGATAGTTGCGGCTGAACAAAATGACGCTGCCCACCAACGGATGGGAGAGCACCCGGACGTCCTCAGGCGTCAACTCGGTGCCGCCGATGTCGACCATGAGCGGACCCAGGCTCAATGCGGCCTCTCGAACACCGCTATGGATTCGACGTGCGTCGTATGCGGAAACATATCCATTACCCCCGCTGCACTCAGCATGAAACCGTGTTCGGCGACCAAAATTCCCGCATCCCGCGCCAAACTGCCTGGATGGCAGGAAATATACACGACCCGACGGGGCCGCCAATGCCCCATGCGAGTCAACAGCTCCACGGCACCGGCGCGCGGCGGATCCAGCAGCACCAGATCGTAGCGCTCGTCCGCCCATGCCCCAAAACTCTTCGGTTCGAACAAGTTCTGCACCGCAAACCGCGCATTGCCGATGCCGTTGCGCGCTGCATTGGCGAGTGCTTTGGATACCAGCAGCGCGTCGCCTTCCACGCCCAGCACCTGCCGGGCTCGGCGCGCCAACGGCAGCGTGAAGTTGCCCAGACCGCAGAACAAATCGAGCACCGCATCGCCCGCTTCGGGCTGCAATAGCGCGATTGCCGCATCGACCATCGAGGCATTGATGTCGCGGTTGACCTGGATGAAATCGACGGGTCCGAATTCAATCACGACGCTGCCGCCGTCCACCGCGTAGTTCAGCGGCGCATAGTCCGCGCGCACCGCTCGCACCGTCTCCAGCCCGCCGGTCTGCAGGAAAATCTGCAGGCCGCGCGCAGCACCGAACGCCGAGATTTTTTCCAGGTCATCGGCATCCGGCGCCTGCAGCACGCGAAAGACCAACGCGGTTGCGTGATCGCCGGCCGCGACTTCCACTTGCGGGATTTTCTCCCGAATGGCCAGCGTTTCGGTCAACGCGGCGAGCTCCGAGGGTAAGTTCGCGAGCGGCGCCAGCAACACCTCACAGCGCTTGATATCGGCGATGTAGGGCTTTTCGCGCTCGCGAAAGCCCGCCAGCACACGGCCCTTCTTGTGAACATACTTGATGCCGAGCCGCGCGCGGCGGCGGTAGGCCCAGTCAGGGCCGTGCAGCGGCGGCAGTACCCGCGTAGGTTGAACATTGCCGATGCGCTGCAGATTCTCCAGCAATTGACGCTCTTTTGCCGCCAGTTGAGCGTCCGCGGACAGATGCTGCAGCGTGCACCCGCCGCACACGCCGAAATGCGCGCAGCGCGGGACCACTCGATCCGGCGAAGCAACCAGGACATCGACCAAGCCCGCTTCGTCCATTTGCCGGCGCCGCTTGATCACTCGAAAGCGCACACGCTCCCCCGGCAGCGCGCCGTCGATGAATACCGCCTTGCCGTCGACCCGCGCGACCCCGCGGCCATCGTGCGCAAGATCGACGATGTCGGCCTCCTGCACCGCCCCTAAGCTTAACTCTCGGGCCACGCTGCGGAAAATTCTTTGAGGTGCGCGGCGCTCGACTCGGCCAGCAATTTACGCACTCGCGCGAGCTCATGCGCATGGCCGTTCGCGTCCAGGCGCCCGCGTACAAGCTCGAATCGCAGATAAATGAGATAGGTATTCAGCACGTCGGTTTCGCAGTAGTCGCGGATGCGCTGCAATCCGCCCTCGAGGTATGCCGGCCAGACATCGGCGCCGTGCATGCCCACTTTCCCGGGGAAACTGAGCAGGGAAGCGATGTCCTGCAGGCTGGCCCGGCCGCGGCCTTGGAATCCGGACAAGATGTCCATGAGATCCATGTGGCGCCAATGAAAACGGCTCAAGTAGTTGCTGTATCTGAAGCTCTGATCAGAATCGCCCAACTCCCAGTAGCGCGCGGCCGGTACGCTGTGCAGGAGACTGCGATAGTGCAGTACCGGGAGGTCGAAACCCGCGCCGTTCCAAGAAACCAAGTCGGGCGTGTATTTCTCCAAGCCGTCGAAAAAACGCTCGATCAGATCTTTCTCCGACGAAGCTTCGTCTCCGAGACTCCACACTTTTAAGGATTCTCGCGAGCGCATGACCACCGAGATGGCCACGATGCGGTGCTGCTCATGCGACAGGAATTCGCTGCCGGTCTCTTGCCGGCGCTTCGTAAACATGATCTGCGCCACGTGCTCATCGGACAGGTCACGCAAATCATAGAGACGCCTGCCCAAGTCGGTATCGGGCACGGTTTCAATATCGAACACCAGCGTGTTCAAGCGGCCTCGCGCCGCATGAGAATCGCCACGGCCACCACCAAGCCGGCTTCATCGGTCAAGGTCACGTGGCCCTCGCCGATGCCGAGACCATCGCGAACCTTGGCGCCGCGCGCCGAATACACGACCTCGGGTTTGCCCCAGGAGTTTTGTACGACGCCGACGTCGCGAATCCACACGCCGTGCGCGAAACCTGTGCCCATGCCCTTGACGATGGCTTCCTTGGCTGCAAAGCGCATGGCAAGAAATCGCACGGGCCGCGCCGTGCGCTCGAGCTGCGCCCGCTCCTCGGGCAACAGCAGATGCCTGACGAAACGCTCGCCGTGTTTCTGATACACCCGTTCGACGCGGTCAACCTGCAGAACGTCGATGCCGATGCCGAAAATCATGAAATTCCCGTTCGAGCCCGGCGCATCAATGCCTTCATATCGCCCACAGCCTTGGCCAACCCATCGATGATGGAGCGCGCCACAATCGAATGACCGATATTCAGTTCGATGATTTCCGGGATTGCGGCAATGGGTTCGACATTGTGATAGTTGAGGCCATGACCGGCGTTCACCGTCAGGCCCAGCGAGGCGGCCAACTTTGCCGCGCTGCGCAGGCGCTCGAATTCGCGGGCGCGCGCGCCGCCGGCCGCATCGGCATAGGCGCCGGTGTGCAGCTCGATGACGGGAGCGCCGACGCGCCGGGCCTCCTCGATCTGCGCCTGATCCGGATCGATGAACAAAGACACGCGGATTCCGGCGCCGGCGAGGGCCGTCACGGCGTCGCGCACCCGTGCGCTCTGGCCGAGGACATCCAATCCACCCTCGGTCGTCACCTCCTGGCGGGACTCGGGCACCAAACACGCATCTTGCGGCCGCACTTGCAGCGCGATGCGCACCATTTCGTCGGTCACCGCCATTTCCAGATTCATGCGTGTTTGCAGCGCCTGGCGCATGGCAAGCACGTCCTGGTCCTGGATGTGGCGCCGGTCCTCGCGCAGATGCAGTGTAATGCTGTCGGCGCCCGCCTCCTCGGCGACCAGCGCGGCATACAACGGGTCGGGATAGCGGGCGCGGCGCGCTTGGCGCAGCGTGGCCACGTGATCGATGTTCACGCCCAGCGCGATGCCGGCATGCAGCACAGGCTCGCTCACGGGACCTCCTGACGCAGCGGCTCCCGGTGATGCAATGCCAGCATCACCTCACGCGACTTCAAGGCGCGGCCATCCAAACAGACATCGATTGCGGCGCGCAACACCCGTTTGGCGTCGCGCAGCGAGCGAGCGTCCTCGAAGCTCTCTGCCTGCAAATCCGCCAGCGAGCGCCCGTAAACCGCACCGGGCGCTTCAGCTACGCAGAGCTGCGGCCCGCTCTGCAGCGCAAATCGATAGTACTTATCTTGCTCCACCGGCAGCCCGTCGCCGGTCTGGGTCAATTCCAATCCATAGCCCAGCTCATTCAGCAATCGCTTCTCAAATCGCCGCAAGGTAGGCTCCTCAACCGCGCCGCCGCAAAGCGCCTGCATGCAGGAGGCGTATGAGAAAAAAATCTCCGGATGCGGATCGCGGCGTTCGGTCAGCTTCAACAGCAGTTCATTCAAATAAAACCCGCTCATGAGACGCTCGGGCCTCAAGCTGGTCATCAAACCGTCGGTTTCCGCGGTCACGAGCTGACACGCCTCCGATGTGCCGGACCAGGAGACCAGCAAACGTTGAAAGGGCCGCAATATGCCTTTGAGCGCGGATTTCGGACCGTTGGCGCCGCGCGCGAACAGCATCAGCCGTCCGTGCTCGCTGGTAAACACCTCCACGATTCGGCTGGTGTCCCGATAGGGGTATTGGTGCAACACGTAGGCTGGAGCCAGCCATACGCGCCGCCCGGCCGGCCGGCCCGCGCTCTTCACAACGTGTCGTACCCAAATTGGCGCAACGCCATCTCGCTGTCGGCCCAATTTTCCTTGACCTTGACCCAGAGCTCCAGATGCACCGAGCGCTGCCACAAGTCATTGAGTTCAATGCGCGCGAGGCGGCCGATTTCCTTCAGGCGCTCGCCGCCCTGACCGATCACGATGGCCTTTTGACCGGCACGCTCGACCCAAATGACGGCGTTAATCATGATTCGATTGTCTTCATCCGCAAAACGCTCGATTTGCACGTTGATGCCATAAGGCAGCTCTTCGCGCAGCTTCAAGGTCAGCTTTTCGCGCACGATCTCGGCGGCATGAAACGGCTCATCCCGATCGGTCACGACATCCGCGGCGAACAGCGGCGGCGATATCGGCAGCCGGGCCCCGACCAGATCAACCAACCGGTTGAGATTATCCGACTGCAACGCGGAAATGGGAATGATTTCCGAGGCCGGCACGCGCTGCGTCATCTCCTCCAGGAAGGGCAACATCTGATCCTTGGGGAACACCCGGTCGACCTTGTTGACGACCAGGAATAGCGGCTGCTTCAGGCCCCGCACCCGCTCCCACACCCACAGGTCCTCGTCGGTGAAACGCATCGCTTCGATCACGAACAGGATGACATCGGCATCCTGCGAGGATGAGATGGCGACGCGATTCATATACTGATTCATGACGCGGCGCGTGGATTCATGCAGGCCCGGCGTGTCCACCAGCACCAGTTGCGCTGTGGGGCGATTGACCACGCCCAGAATTCGGTGCCGCGTGGTCTGCGGCTTGGCGGTAACGATCGTCACCTTGCGGCCGACCAACGCATTCACCAAGGTGGATTTGCCGACATTGGGCCGCCCGACAATGGCGACGTGACCGGCGCGAAATTCAGGTTCGCTCATGCGTGCACGCGAATTTCGTCGGGTAGCAGGTCTATGACTTTCGCCGCGGCCAACTGCTCGGCGCGGCGGCGGCTGGCGCCCTCGCCCACCGCGGCGACGCCGAATACCGGAACGTCGCAGGTGACGGTAAAGGATTGTGCATGCGGATCGCCCCCAACGGCGGTCAGGGTGTAGGTCGGCAAGGCGAGGCCGCGTGCCTGCAACACTTCCTGCAAGCGAGTCTTGGGATCCTTGAGTGCGTCGGCAGCAGGCATATCCGTCATTTTTGGACCCAGGATGCGCGCGACCGCCGCGGCTGCCGCATCGAAACCCGCATCCAGGAAAATGGCGCCCAGCATCGCCTCGAGCGCATCGGCCAAAATAGAGGCTCTGCGAAAACCACCCGATTTAAGTTCGCCCTGCCCCAGGCGCAAGTAGTCTCCCAAGCCCAAATCGCCGGCGATCTGCGCCAAGGTATCGCCGCTCACCAAGGAAGCACGCAACCGGGACAAAGCGCCTTCGTCCGCGAGCGGGTGCGCATCGAAGAGCAGGCGCGCCACGGCGCAGTTGAGAATTGAATCACCCAAAAACTCCAGCCGCTCGTTATGGTCGGCGCCGGCACTGCGGTGCGTGACGGCCGTATGGCACAGCGCAGGCGTGTTAAAGACATGGCCGAACGTACGTTCGACCCAAGCAGAGAGATCGTCCGGTTTGCGCAGCGGAATCACCGCACCTTCACTGTCTTGTCGAAATGCACACTCAGCGACACGTTCGCCACGTACGGTACGGTGTCATCGTAGGTCACGTGCATTTCAACACCGTCTTCGCTCTTGGTGATCTCGATATCCTTCACTGTGACCACGGTCGGGTCCTCGATATTGAAGTGCCGGTCGATCAGATTGCGGATCGCCTGCGGGTCGGGGTTGTCGCCCTTGACCTCGGTCGCCACGGATTCCAAGGTGCGCGCGATTTTCATGTAATTGAGGTAGACGGGAGCCAGACGCACCCCTGCGTAGACGACCACGCCCGCCAACGCGAGAACGCAAAGCAGTCCAATGAATGTCATGCCCTGCTGATGCTTTTGCATAGATTCCTCCCTAAAAGAGCCCCTATTCAATCTTATTCCCGACCCTTCTCCAGAGAGGTCCGTCACGAGTATCAAGATTAAGCCAAATACGGACCGCTTTACCGACCAGATTCTGCTCCGGAACGAATCCCGGCGCATCCGGCTCATCGAGCCAACGGCTGTCCTTGCTGTTGTTCCGGTTGTCGCCCATGAAGAAATAATGGCCCGCGGGGACCACCCATTCGCCCGTTTTGACGCTGCCATTGGCAAACATGATTTGATGGCGCTTGGCCTCCAATTGCTCGAAAGCCGTCGGGACGCCGGTGTAGTTCCAGAGATCCTGCTTCGGCCCCGCATAGAGCGGACCGCGCGACTGCGCCATGGGCTTGTCGTTGACGTAGAGCTGGTTGTTTTCATCGACTCGGATGCGATCTCCCGGCAGGCCGACGAGGCGTTTGATGTAGTTGATTTTCGGGTTCGGCGGCAGGCGGAACACGATCACGTCGCCCCGCTGCGGCGTGCCCGTGGCGAATACCAGCGTGTTCGCGACGGGGAGCCGCAAGCCATAGGAATACTTGCTGACGAAAATGAAATCGCCATCGAACAAGGTCGGCATCATGGAATCCGAGGGGATGCGGAAGGGCTCGAATAGAAAAGAGCGGATGACCAGCACCAAGATGATGACCGGAAAAAACGAGCGCGCATATTCGACGGCGAGCGGCTCGCGCACTCGCTCGGCCGGCGTGCCCGCCGATACGGCGGCCAGCTTGCGGCGGCGTGCAAAGAAAAGCTGATCCGCCGCCCAGATGATCCCGGAAACCGCGCCGACGACCACCAGCATGAGACTGAAATCCACCGCTTCGTACTTGAAGAGCCGCCACAGCATGCCCAAGGACAGGCCCACCAGCGCGTAACCTGCCAATTTCGGCAGCATGGGTTCCTCGGCGCTCGACGCACCGGGATCCCGCCTCGGCCTGAAGAACCAACCGTCGATCAGAATCACCAGCACGCAGACGGCGCCTGCGGACAGAAGCCCTATGAAAATACCATCGCCATCATTCACGAAATTCCTCCAAGGGTTTCAAAACCGCGGGCCATCGGTCAATTGGCCTTCTTTCCGACCTGCAACACCGCGAGAAAAGCTTCTTGCGGGATCTCCACCTGGCCGACTTGCTTCATGCGCTTCTTACCGGCCTTCTGCTTCTCGAGCAGCTTGCGCTTGCGCGTGATGTCGCCGCCATAGCATTTGGCCAGCACGTTCTTGCGCATCGCTTTGACGCTGGCGCGCGCGATGATATGGCTTCCGATCGCTGCCTGCACGGCAATGTCGAACATTTGCCGCGGTATCAGTTCCTGCATTTTATCGACCAGTTCCCGGCCGCGGTTGTAGGAGTTGTCGCGATGGACGATGAGCGACAGCGCATCGACCGGCTCGCCGTTGATCAAGACGTCGAGCTTGACCAGTGGCGCGGCCTGAAAATGGCTGAATTCGTAGTCAAACGACGCATAGCCGCGGCTCGAGGACTTCAAGCGATCGAAGAAATCCAGCACGACCTCGGCCAGCGGCAATTCGTACTGCAACGAGACCTGACTGCCCAGGAACAGCATCTTCTTTTGCACGCCGCGCTTTTCACTGCACAAGGTCAGCACTGCGCCCACGTGGTCGGGCGGCACGAGAATATTGGCAATGATGATCGGTTCACGAAGCTCAGAGATGCGATCCTGAGGCGGCAGCTTGGTCGGGTTGTCGACGTTGATGACCGATCCGTCGGTCAACAAAACCTCGTAAATAACGGTTGGCGCGCTGGTAATCAAATTCAAGCCGTACTCGCGCTCCAGGCGCTCCTGCACGATGTCCATGTGCAGCAGCCCTAAGAATCCGCAGCGAAATCCAAATCCCAGCGCGGTGGACACTTCCGGCTCGAAGTGCAGCGCTGAATCGTTGAGCTTCAGTTTCTTCAAGGCGTCGCGAAATTGCTCGTAGTCATCCGAACTCACGGGAAACAACCCGGCGAAAACTCGCGGCTGCACCTGCTTGAAGCCGGCAAGCGGCTCTTTCGCCGGATTGTTTTCCAGCGTGATGGTGTCGCCCACCGGGGCGCCGTCGATTTCCTTGATTCCGGCGATCACGAAGCCGACCTCGCCGGTCTCGAGCGATTCGCGAGTCACGGGTTTGGGCGAAAACCGGCCGAGCTTGTCGATCTGGTGGCTGCGGCCCGTCGACATCACCCTGATCTTTTCCCCGGTGCGCAGCGCCCCGTTCATGACCCGCACCAAGGAGACCACGCCCACGTAGTTGTCGAACCAGGAATCGATGATCAACGCCTGCAGGGGACCGTCCGGATCTCCCTTGGGCGCCGGAATGCGCTTGACCAGTTGCTCCAACAGTTCGGCAACACCCTGGCCGGTCTTGGCGCTGACCAATGCTGCGTCTTCCGCCGGGATGCCGATGATCTCTTCAATTTCATGAATGACTTTGGCAGGATCGGCAGACGGCAGATCGATTTTGTTGATGACCGGCAGCACCTCCAACCCCTGCTCCAACGCGGTGTAGCAGTTGGCGACGCTCTGCGCCTCTACGCCCTGGGCGGCATCGACCACCAGCAGCGCACCTTCGCAGGCGGCGAGCGAGCGCGAGACCTCATAGGAAAAATCCACGTGCCCTGGGGTGTCGATGAAATTGAGCTGGTACAGCTCGCCGGTTTCGGATTTGAAACCCAGCGTCACGCTCTGCGCTTTGATGGTAATGCCGCGCTCGCGCTCCAGATCCATGCTGTCGAGAACCTGGGCTTGCATCTCGCGCGCATCGAGTCCGCCGCATTCCTGAATGAAGCGATCGGCCAATGTCGATTTGCCGTGGTCAACATGAGCAATAATGGAAAAATTGCGGATATTCTTCATCGAGGCCTAGGTTTGGGCAAACCAGGCATTATACCGGTCGGCGGTGATGAGCGAGGGTCTTATCCACCTCTTCCGGGTCTAGGCGGCCGTGACAAACCAATTCTCCCCCAAAGAGCAGTACGGGGATTTTGTGGCCGTAGCGCGCCCGAGCGGCGGGCTGAACATCGACGTCGATGACATCGATCGGTATGCCGCGCGCTGCCGGCAGGGCAGCCAGTTCGCTCAACATCTCCTCGCACAGGCCGCACCCAGGGCGTGAGTACAGCGAGAATCGCATGCCTAGGGGCCTAGCCACCCTAGTGTCGCGGTGGCTGGCCGCTGCTATAGATTTTTACCGAGTGCGCAATGAACTCCACCGTTTGCGCGGGGACCTCGCCGACCGCGGTTACTTGGTGGCCCTGCACGATGGTGGAGAACGCGTACCCCGAGCCGACGCGGGCCAATCCTTGCACGGGAGGCTCAGGTTGGGCGTCGGGGGAAACGGCGGCTCCGGCCGTAGTCGCCGATTGCTCTTCGACGAACACGGACACGGTCGCCAGTCCATCGGAATAAACCAAATGACTCGCCGGCGCCGAGGCGCCGCCCAACGTTTGCGCACCCTGCACCGTCAGACGAAATCCCGGGGGCAATTGGCTGGCGCGGTAGGCGCCGAGCGCCGCAGATGCGCTGTCGGGCGACGGCCCTTGGCGCACCCAGCGCATGCCCTCGGTGCGCACGGTGGGCGCCAAGTCGACATCCGGAATGGTCTCCGGCATATCCAGGCGCGCAAAGAATATCTGCTCAATCACCTGACCGCGTGGATCGACCAGTTGCGTTTTCAGCGGCATCGCCGTCTTCTCATCGAGCCACAAGCGGTAACCAAACCGGAACTGATCCTTGGGGTTCACCGCGATCACTCTCGCCGGGCGACCGAGAATGTGGGTCGCCGGCAAGGCCTCGATGCGGTAGAAATCGCTCACCGACGCGTCAAATTGCGGCAGCGAACCCAAAAATGGTCCGTTATTCGGCCGCTGCTCGACCAGCACCGTATGCTGATCAGGCAAATAGCAGGTCAACTCGTCGTTGGCGCGCACGAATTCGCGCCCGGAGCCATCCAGCGACTGCAGCCGTTCGGTCACGCGACCCGCCCGCACCCGGTGGACAATGCGCATGGTCTCGACTCGACCGCCGCTCAAGTGAAAAAACGTGCCGTCGTAGTTGCGCGTGGCCAGAGCCTTGTTCATCTTCTCCAGCCACTCGCGCGGATCATCGGCGCCTCGCGCACGCTGCGGCAGCGTCGTCAGCAGCACTCCGACCAGGGCGCACGGAACCAACCAATGGGCGCGGCTTTGCCGGGATCGCGTCATGGAGCGACGCGCACATCCGGTGTCAATGTGGGTTGCGCCACCCCTTGAATGGGCACGGGTTGCAGCTCATCGTCTTCGATGAGCAAGTCCGCCAACACGCCGCGCTGGCCCAGGCCGGAGGAGTACTTGCTGTGCGCGAAAACATAGTTGGTCAATCGGCCAGGCGCTAGGGCCGCCGGCACATCCGCCGATCTCGCGGGTACCGTGTACGAAAGCGCTTCGCGTGCGCCGCCGCCGCTCTGAACGGAGGCGTTTTGTGCCGCAACGATGCTCTGCGGCACACCGGCAGTCTGTGCGGTCAGCGCCGGTGTCGCGCGCGGACCCGGAGAAATCGCGCGTTGTTGCAAAGCAACGATGGCGACGGTCGCCACACCCGCGGCAACCGTGACCCCGGCGAGAGGCCGCCACCAGCGGGAGGCGTGAGCCTGATGCGCGTGCCCGGGCACCTGCGCCGGTTCACCGTCAATCGCCAGGTTGACGCGCGAGGCGAAGCCCCGGGTCAAAAAGTGGGAACCGGCGCCGCGCATCGCCTCGCCGATCACTGCATACCGCCCGAAGCTCTCACGCAGCTCGCCGTCGCGAGTCAAGCGCTTCAACAACAGTTCGGTTTCTGTGTTGGGCAGTTCTCCGTCGAAAAATGCCGAGACTTGTTCACGAATTTGTTCGCTCATGTGTCCTCTGGCCTTCCTAAGCCGCCATCAAAAATCGGTCGTAGCTTTTTGTCAATCGCCTCTCGCGCTCTAAAGATTCTCGAGCGCACCGTGCCCACCGGACAGTCCATCGTCTGGGCAATATCCTCATAACTTAATCCTTCCAGCTCCCGGAGTACGATTGCCGTGCGCAGATCCTCCGGCAAGTTCTCGATCGCCCGGTTGACCGTTTCGCGAATCTCATCGGTGAGCAACAGGCCTTCCGGCGTCTCGGATTCGGCAAGGCGGGCGTGCAAATCGTATTGCTCGGGGTCTTGCAAATCCAGGTCGTAATCCATGGGGCGCCGTTTGGTCGCCACCAGCGCATTCTTCGCGGTGTTGATCGCGATTCGGTAAAGCCAGGTGTAGAACGCACTATCGCCGCGAAACGACTGCAGCGCACGGAAAGCTTTGACGAAAGCTTCCTGTGCAATGTCCTCAGCCTCAGTTGCATCGTGCACGTAACGCATGATCAGCTTCAGCACCTTGTGCTGGTATCGCAGGACCAATAAATCGAACGCCGCGCGCTCGCCGCGCTGGACCCTTTCGACCAGTTTGAGGTCACTCTCCTCG
>DATHFW010000070.1:0-20836 GCA_035317945.1 Steroidobacteraceae bacterium
ACCTTGAAGGTGCCCACCATCCGCAAGGTGTCGAGCGAGAAGCCTTCCAGGAATTCGCGGTTGCGCCGCGAGCTGGGCCGTAAGTTCGCCTGCCCGTTGGCCGAATTCGGGCCCTGCGGTTGGAACGGCGAGCGTAGGTTGGCTGCTGCATACACGTAGGTTTCGTAGGGCTTCACTTCCGGCAACGGTTGGATGCGGCCACCCGGCTTTTTCTTGGTTACCTCGATCCACTTCTGCAAATCCGTTTGGCCTCCCGAACAGCCGCCCGCGACCAATGCCGCCAGCACCAGCCCGACGACGCCAATACTCGATGTAGCTCTCACGTCTTGCCTCCCGCCACCGCTGCCGTCTTCTTCTTAACCCCTTTCGCGCCCTCATCCTCGATATAGCGGTAGGTCTTGGCGGTCACGTCCATGGTCAAATTGTCGTAGCCGCCTTTTGCATCGACCGGCGAAATCTGAATGTCGTTCAAGGTCACGATGCGGGGCAGCGCGGCGATGCCGCTGACGAATCTGCCGAAATCGTGGTAGCTGCCCACCAGTCTGATTTTGATCGGCAGTTCCGCGTAGAAGCCATTGCTCTTCTCGCTGCCCGGCTGGAAGAGTTTTTCCGTCAAGCCCGCGGCCAGGCCGGTCTGCGAAATATCGACCAGAAGATTCGGCACTTCGGTCTTGCCGGGCAATTGCCGCAGCATCGCACCGAAGCTGCGCTCCATTTCGCCCAGCTGCGCCCGGTAGGCATCGAGGTTGGCGGCACGCTGTTGCTTGCTCTCGAATTGCGCGCGCAGATCCAACTCGTCGGCTTCCGCCTTTTGCAGCAGCGGCCGATCGTCGTTCCAGACAAACGAGTACCAACCCAGGCCTGCGACCACCGCAAAGCCTAGGGCAATGAAGAAGCCGCGCACCGCCCAGGGCCAGCGGCCGACGTCGCGCGGATCGAGACCGCGAAGTTGATCGAGGAAGTTCATTTCGCCGCAACCTTCTTAACCGTTGTTTCGCCGCCGTTATCCACGTCCACACCGACCACGTCGCTGGTGAGCGTGAAGCTCGAGCCGCCGGTCGGTGAATCCTTGGCTGTCTCCACGACTTGCAACTGCGGATTGTCCATCCAAGAAGACGAATCGATATTGCGCATGAAAGTCGACACACGCGTGCTCGACTGGGCAACGCCCTTCATTTCGAGCTTCTTGCCGATCTCCTTGATCTGCGTGAGGTATATGCCCTCTGGGACCGTTTTCACGAGTTCGTCGAACAGATGCACGATCTCCGGCCGCTTGCGCTGCAGCCTCTCGATGATTTCCATGCGCGCCACCAGGCGCTGCTTGCGAGTCTCGAGATCCTGAATGTCGGCGATCTGCGCATCGAGCTTGACGATCTCCTTTTTCAGAAGATTGTTCTTCGCGTTCTGCGAATCGATCCAGCTGGAGTACAGCAACTTGCCGCCCAGGACGAATATCACAGCGGCAAACGCTGCGCCGCCGAGAGCGACCATAAACTCGCGACGTCGGACTTTACGTTCTTGTTCGCGCCAGGGAAGTAGATTAATACGCGGCATGGCTACTCTTTAGTCGAAGCTGCGCAGCGCTAGGCCGCAGGCTGTGAGTAATGCAGTGGCGTCACGCGCCACTGCTTGGGCTTTGGCCTTGGACGACACCTTCATGTTGCCGAGCGGATCACCTTTGTCCGCCGGCACGCCGACGCGGCTGGAGATGACATCGGCGACGCCGGGTATGTTGGCGCAGCCGCCGCAAATCAAGATTTGATCCGGTTGCGCGCGGCCGCTGCCGGAGGCCAGATAAAATTGCAGCGAACGGCTGACTTGCTGCGTCATGTCGTCGATGAAGGGATCCAAGACTTCCGGTTGATAGTTGCTGGGCAGGCCGCCTTCTTTCTTGGCGCGACCGGCCTCTTCCATGCTCAAGCCATAGGTGCGCATGATTTCCTCGGTCAGCTGCTGGCCGCCGAAGGCAAAATCACGCGTGTAAATCACCCGCATGTCGCGCAACACGCTGAAAGTGGTGCTGCTGGCGCCGAAATCCACCACCGCGACGGTGCGGTCGAGGCCGCCGTCGGGCATCTGGTGACGCATGAGCGCGCAGGCGTTTTCCAGTGCGAACGCCTCCACATCGACCAAGTGCGCGGTCAATCCCGAAGCCTGCACGGCGGCCTGGCGCTGCTCCACGTTCTCGGTTCGCGTTGCGACCAGAAGCACATCGAGCATATCCGGATCTTTTTCCGAGGGGCCCACGACCTGATAGTCGTAGCTGACCTCTTCCATGGGGAACGGAATGTACTGGTCGGCCTGCATCTCGACCTGACCTTCCAATTCGTTCTCGCCGAGATTCTTCGGCATCTGGATCACTTTGGTGATCGCTGCATCGCCGCTGATGGCAATCGCGGCGAGCCGGCTCTTCGCGCCGGAGCGCTTCACGGCGCGACGGATTGCTTCGCCGACCGCTTCCGCGTCAACGATGGCTTTCTCATTGATGGCGTTATGCGGCGTCGGCTCGGCGGCATAAGACTCAACGCGATATTGGCCACCCGACATCGAGAGCTCAATGAGCTTCACCGACGAAGTGGTTATGTCAAGTCCTAGCAGCGGACGGTATCTTTTTCCTAACGACCACACAAATTTTTTCCCTTTTTGCTCAATGCCTTGTAGGTCGAATCTGACGGGAGATTAGCCATGACAAGCAAACTTAGCAAGAAACTGTTAAATAGAACGTGAAGCTACTCACAGCTATAACCGACCGGCGAGGCCAGGTCGGCAAAGTGAGACCTGCGACAGTTTCGTCGTTTTTAAGGAATCGAATCATCCGTTCAGACCTCATCGCTTAAGGCCCGGCAAGGCCCTGGGCGTTTGGTTAATCTGGTCTGGCAACCCCGCTGTCCTTTAAAGGGCCTCAACCCCCCAAAGGATCGGTGGCTTTGCGTCCTCATCTTTCGATGAGTATGCCCACGTAACCGGCGGTAATATGATGTCCATGTCCGCCGGTGCAATAAGTTAGAACGGTTTTCTGTGTCCAGACGTTACCTAGTTCTCATCTCGCGCATTTGTGCGCTTTTAGTTGGTGTAATAGCCCTAATCGTCTTCGCCAACGTCTGTGCTTATGTTTACTTGAGGCCGGCCCTGCCGGATGTGGGCGCCCTGCGGGAGGTCCAGCTGCAAGTGCCGCTGCGCATCTATACCCGGGACGGCAAGCTGATCCAGTCGATCGGCGAGCAGCGGCGCATCCCCGTGCGCTACGAACAATTGCCCAAGAAACTGGTGCTGGCCTTCCTGGCCACCGAGGATGACCGGTTTTTCAGGCATCACGGCGTGGATTGGCAGGGAATTTTGCGGGCGGCCGTGGCCAATCTCAAAGCCGGCGGCATCCGCCAGGGCGCCAGCACCATCACCATGCAGGTGTCACGGGACATGTTTTTGACCCCGCGGCGCGACATGAAACGCAAAATGAGCGAAATCTACATTTCTCTGCTCATGGAGGCTGAATTCACCAAGGAGGAGATATTCTCCCTCTACGTCAACAAGATCTTCCTGGGGCAGCGAGCCTATGGCGTGGGTGCCGCGGCCGAGGTGTATTTCGGCAAGAGTTTGGACCAGCTGAGCACGGCCGAAATGGCCACGCTGGCGGGAATCCCGACGGCCCCCTCCACGGTCAATCCGGTCGCCAATGCCGAAGCGGCCAAGGTGCGCCGCGCCCATGTATTGGGCCGGATGCTGGACCTCGGCTACATCGAGCAAACTGAGTACAACGATGCCAAGAACAGCCCGATGGAATCGCGGCTGCATGGCGCCTCGATCGAGGTGGACGCGCCGTACCTGGCGGAAATGGTGCGCAACGACATGCAGAACAAGTACGGCGATGCCGTCTATACCGCGGGCTACAAGGTCTATACGACGCTCGATTCTCGGCTGCAGGCCGCGGGCACCACGGCGCTTCGCACCTGCCTATTGGAATACGACCGGCGCCACGGTTTTCGGGGTGCCAGCGCCAAAGTCGACATGTCGAAGATCACCACCCCGGCGCAGTTCGACGCCCAGCTGGAGGAATTTCCCGTCATCGGCGGCTTAAGGCCCGCCATCGTGGAGAAGGTCGAGGGCAAGACTGCCAAGATTTACGTCAGAGAACTTGGGATGGTCACCTTGCCCTGGGACAAACTATCCTGGGCCAGGCGCCAGTTGCCCGATGAGAAAACCGATCGCGCGCCCAATGACGCAGTGGAAATTTTGGCCCGCGGCGACGTGATTTACACCGTGGGACGCACGCCCGAATCCGTGTTGTTCGTGCAAGTGCCGGAAGCGCAAAGCGGCCTGGTCTCAGTCGATCCGCGCGATGGCGCGATCGTGGCTTTGGTGGGCGGTTTCGACTTCTTCCAGAGCAAATACAACCGCGTCACCCAGGCACGGCGTCATCCCGGCTCCGGGTTCAAACCCTTTATTTACGCGGCAGCCTTCGACAAGGGATTTACCCCGTCCAGCGTCATCCCGGACGCTCCGATCGTGGTCGACGAGGAAGGCAAGGAACAGGCCTGGCGGCCCAAGGAATTCGAGAGCCGATTCGCGGGCCCCGTCAGGTTGCGCGAAGCGTTGGCGCAGTCCAAGAATTTGGTTTCCGTACGCCTGATGCGCGAGATCGGCGGCGACTACACCTGGAAATACGTGACTCGCTTCGGCTTCGACAAGTCCCAACTGCCGAACGACCTGACCTTGGCCTTGGGCACGGCAGAATTGAGTCCGTTGCAGGTCGCGATCGGCTACTCGACCTTTGCCAACGGGGGTTTCAAGGTCAGCTCCTACTACCTGGATCGGATCGAAGACGCCTCCGGCAAGGTGCTGCAGCAAGCCGACCCCGCCATCGCCTGCCCCCAATGCGGCCGCGCCACTGACGGACCCAGCCCGCGCAGCATCGCCGTCAACGCCAAAACCGGCGGTCTGGATGAGGCGCCTCACGATGGTAAGAGCCTGATTTCCGACAAGAATTTGGCTCCGCAGATCATTCGCCCGCAAGTGGCGTATCTGCTCGCCGACATGATGAAAGACGTCATCCGTCATGGCACCGGACAGCGGGCCCGCTCGTTGAATCGCGACGATATCGCCGGCAAAACCGGTACCAGCAACGACGCGCGTGACACTTGGTTCAATGGCTTCAACGGCGACCTGGTAACGAGCGTATGGGTGGGCTTCGACTCGGATCGCTCGTTGGGCGAAGGCGAGCAAGGGGGTCGCACAGCCATACCCGCTTGGACTTATTTCATGCATGCAGCGCTGGAGGGCACGCCGGCGCATAACGTGCCGGTCCCGGATGGCATCATCAGTGTGCGAATCTCGCCGAAGACCGGATTGCTGGCGAGCTCGGACGACCCCACCGGCATCATGGAGAAATTCATCGAGGGGAATCTGCCCAAGGCCGAATTATACGAAGGGCAGAACCCCAACAACCCCGAGGGCGATAAACCGCTATTCTAGAGATCGATGCCGAGGATCACCGATGCCTAAGAAATTCTCGCAGCGTGCCGAAGATCTACGCCGCGCTCTCGCGCAAGAGGCCGCGAGAATCATGGCCGAGCACGGCATTGAGGATTTCCTGCAAGCCAAGCGCAAAGCGGCGGATCGCCTCGGCGTGAACGACGTCGCGGTGCTGCCGAAGAACATCGAGATAGAAGACGCGCTGCGCGCTCACCAGAGACTGTTCGGGCGCGATACCCATGACCACACCCTCAAGGAACAGCGGCGCATCGCACTCGACACCATGCGGATTTTGGCGGAGTTCCAGCCTCGCCTGGTGGGTTCGGTGCTCACAGGTACGGCAACGAATTACAGCGACATCAATTTGCACCTGTTCGCGGATGCCTCCGAATCCGTCGCGATTCACCTGCTGGACTTGGGCGTGCCCCATGAATTCTATGAGCGGCGCGTCAAAATGGATGCGGAGCGCAGCGTGAACTACCCGGCGCTCAGGTTCGAGGCCAATGGCCGCACCGTCGATGCCACCGTGTTCCCCATCGACGGCATCCGTCAATCGCCGTACTCACCCGTGGATGGGCGGCCCATGAAGCGCGCCGATGCGCGCGAGGTGTCGGAGCTGATCGACGCCAACTAGTCCGGAACTGTGATGGTGAGCTAAGGCTTCGCCTGCCACACCGCCATCATGTCCGGCGAGCCCTGCGCGCGCACACCGTTGTCGGTCAGGATGTCATCCGTGGCCGCCACGAGGGCGCTGCGCGAGAACACCAAGGCCTCGCCGGCCTTGCTGCCAAACTCAATGGTCACGAACGGGTCCTTCAAATCGCGCAGCACCGCGACCAAGTGCGCGAGGCTCTTGATGGCAGTGCCGTTCACGGAAGACACCACCGCGCCCGTGGGATTGGAATAACCGTTCGCGAGCTTGTGCGGAAAGAACGGCGAAGAAATGATCACCAATTCCTCGAGGTCCGGGCTTGGCGTGTCGAAGGACCGCGTGATCAGCGGGCTTTTCACGAAACCCAAGACCCGCAGCAAATTCGCGTTATTTTCGAACAGCGACAAAAATTGCCGGGTCGCGCGTGAAAACACCATGGGGCCGTAGACGAAGTAGGACGGGTATTCGCCGTGCAAGTCCGGCGCCAGCGTTGGCCGCTGGGCCGATACGGGCAGCTCGATTTTCAGCGGCTTGCCGGCCCGCACCACTGTGAGCGGCAGCTTGTCGTCCTTGGCCAGGCGCTGAATCATGTAGGCGAAATTCACCCGCAAATCCTTGTCGATTTTGATCATGCCTTGATTGTCGATGGGTGTATCGCCGATCCGCGTGATCACATCCCACTCTTTCAGCGGATACGCAGCGTCGCTCTTGTCCGGCCGATGCACGACCATGCCCTCGACATTCTTGTCCAGCTTCAAGTATTCGCGCAGCGCCGGATTCTCCAGCGTCTGCAAGTCGTCGTACATGGCGGGCTTGCCGACGTAGTGACCGGCGGCAATATCCTTGAGGAACAGATCCACTTCCTCGTTCGGGATGATGTAGCCGATGTTCTGGCTGTCGCCGCCCAAGCGGCTGAACGCCAGCCCGATCATCTTGTCGCCCGCGATGGCCGGACCGCCGCTATTGCCGGGATTGATGGCCGCGTCGATTTGAATGCGCAGACCCGAAACCGGATAGTTGTACTGCGCAAATTCGATGCGCGACACGATGCCCTTGGTAATCGACAGCGACGATCCGCCGGCCGGAAATCCATACGCCAGCATCGGATCCTTGATCTGCGGCAGCTTGCTGGCGCGCGCCACCGGCGGATGGGTGTCGAAGAAGCTCGGATCGTCCAGCTGCAGCACCGCCAGGTCGATTCCGGGCGCGATGGCGAGGATGGTTGCCGATACTTTGTCGCCGGCTGCATTCGCCTGAACCTGCACCTGACTGGCGTAAAGCACGGCGTGCGCGTTGGTCAAGATGCGCTTGCCTTCGATCACCACGCCCGAGGCCGTCGCCTCGCTCGGCGCTTGCTTGGTCCAAGGCTTGAACGGGTCGGGATAGCGCATGGTCGAGAAAATCTTCACGACCGAATTTTCCAGTGCCGGGGGTTGGACCACGTCGGTCGCGCGCGCTGCAGCGTCGCGCGCAGCGCTGATCAGCAGCGCGCCGCTGAACAAAACACCGGCCACTGAAAGAGCCATTCGCTTGGGTTCCATGAATGTTTATTGCGTCCTATTTTCCGTCGATTGAAAAGGCCAGCAACGCATTGCCTGAGTTGATATAGACGCTGCCGTTCACGATGGTCGCCCCGCCGTGATCCAAGGGCCCACCGCTCGCCTGAATGCCGTTTTGCGTTTGAAATGATTTCGCCGTATCGAAATCCCACAGAATCTTGCCGTCGATGGTCGAGTACGCGCGCAAGTGGCCATCCATGGATCCGGAAAATACGCCGCCCGGCATAACGGTGACCGCTTGCGATTGTGCATGCGAACACGGGCGCTCGCTCCAAGCGCAAGCCGGCGCCGGCGCCGGGGTGTGCCAGCGAGCGATGCCGGTCTTGGGATCGAGCGCCCACAAACTTCCGGTTGCATTGCCGGGCTGCGCAAGCGCTCCTGAGAGAGCAACGAACAGACTGCGATGATCAGCCGCGCTACCCCAGGCGATGCCGCCGCGCTCGGCGCCCGCCACGGGAACCGGGCCCACCCCGGCGCCGTCGCCTCCGGGGCTTGGCGCGCCAATACGGGTTTGCCACAGGATCTCGCCACCGTGGTCAGGGTCGAGCCCGTAGACCACGCCCGACATTTGTCCGGCCAATAGGATTTCATTGCCGCTGGCCAGGACGCGCAAGATGGGCGCGCTGCTGAAGCCGCTGGCCGCGGCCCGGCCTGGGACCGTGAGTTGCTTGACCCAACGCAGTTTGCCGTTGCTCAGGTCGAATGCGGCAACGGCATCGGTGAGCGACTGCTCGACTCCGGTGGTGGATCCGCCGGTGCCCACGTACAGCACTCCGCGCTTGGCATCGATGGTGGGGGAGGAGGAGACGGCGGCTCCCGCCGGCCCGAATTCCTGCACCCCCGCGCTGTTCCTGTGCGTGGGCTGCGGCGCCTCGAGCACGGTGTAGCTTTTCCAGAGGACGCGCCCGCCGGCGATATCGAGGGCGACAATGCTGCCGCGAAAAGTACAGCAGCCATAGTTCGGATCCGCCGAGTTTTTCTCCTCGTTGGAGCCGACGGCGACATACAGCCGGTCGTTGTACAAAGTCGGCGCTGCCACGATCCGCGCCGACGGATGCGTGTCGACTTGAGTCTTCCATAAGAGCGTGCCCTTCTGCGCGTCAAGCGCATACACGGCGCCCGTGTCGTCGCCGAAGAAGGCGGCGCTCGGCGCCTTGATGACATCGAGATGCGCGAGCGTGCGTTTCAGCTTCTTCGGTATGACCGCGCGTTTCGCCTGGCCCAACTCCCCGACCGAGATCGTCGTGCGGCTGCCGGCGGGAGCATCGTACGTCCAATAGGTACAGCCCGTTTTTGCATCGAGCGCGTAGATGCGGCCCGAGGAGCTGGTCACGAACAATCTGCCGTCGACCAGGGTGGGTTGACCGAATTCCGTGCCGCCCTGGAATCCGAAGGCCCATTTCAAGGCGAGCTTCGACACGTCCATGGCGCGGATCGCGGGTACCGGTTGGTAGCGCGAATTGTCCAGAGCGCGCCCCCAGCCGTTCCATTGCACGCTGCCGAGCGCGACCGGCTCCGAGCGTGTGCTGCAGAGATTTTTTTCAGGGGCAAGACTCAAGGGCGCCGGCGCGGCAGCCGGTACTGTGTCGCCCGCGGCATAGTCGCCTGCGGCATTGTCGCCCCCGGCATACGCGCCGCCGGCGTAGGCGCCGGCGGCCAGGAGCAGAACCGGCAGATATTTCAGGCCAAAGGTTGATACCGCCATCGATCAGCGCTTGTCGATCGGCTGATAATCTCGCTGCGTGGGACCGGTGTAGAGCTGGCGCGGGCGGCCGATTTTCATGTTCGGATCCGACACCATTTCCTGCCAATGCGCGACCCAGCCGGCCGTGCGCGCGATGGCGAACATGACGGTGAACATGGAGCGCGGAATCCCTAAAGCGCTATAGATGATGCCGGAGTAGAAATCGACGTTGGGGTAGAGTTTTCGAGAAACGAAATAGTCGTCCTTGAGCGCGATTTCCTCCAACTTGAGCGAGAGATCGAACAGCGGGTTGCTGCCCTTGCCCATTTTCTCCAATACCCGATAGCACATGCCGCGAATGATCTTCGCGCGCGGATCGAAGTTCTTATAAACGCGGTGGCCGAATCCCATGAGCCGCACGCTGTCATTCTTGTCCTTGACCCGCGCCAGGAACTTATCGATGTTGGCGACCGAACCGATGCTGTCGAGCATATCGAGCACCGCCTCGTTCGCGCCGCCGTGCGCCGGCCCCCACAGCGCCGAGACGCCGGCCGAGATCGCCGCGTATGGATTTGCGCCGGTGCTGCCCGCCAGGCGCACGGTGGACGTGCTGGCATTTTGCTCATGGTCCGCATGCAATATGAACAGCAGGTCCAAGGCCTCGGCAGCCACAGGATCGATGAAGCACGGCTCGCAGGGAACCGCGAAGAACATGTTGAGCATGTTCTCGCAATAGCGCAGGTCATTGCGCGGATAGATGAAAGGTTGCCCCAGGGTATGCTTGTAGGCAGCGGCGGCAATGGTCGGCAGCTTGGCGATGATCCGGTGCGCGAAAATTTCCCGATGCCGCGGATCGCCGATGTGCGTGGTGTCGTGATAAAACGCCGCCATCGATGCAACCACCGCAGAGACCATCGCCATCGGATGCGCGTCGTGATGGAAACCCTGGAAAAATCGCAGCAATTGCTCGTTGACCATGGTGTGACGCATGATCGAATTCTGAAACGCGTCGAGCTCCGTTTTGGTCGGCAGCGTGCCGTTGATGAGCAGCGTGGCAACTTCCAGAAAACTCGACTTCTCCGCCAGCTGTTCCACCGGATAACCGCGATACAACAGCACGCCGGCGTCGCCGTCGATGTAGGTGATTTTGCTTTCAGTGCTGGCCGTGGCCATGAAACCAGGGTCGAAGGTGAATACGCCTTGGTCCTTGGTCAGAGTCGAGATGTTGACCACATTGGGGCCGATCGTTCCGGCAACGGCGTCGAGTAAGGTGGTCTTTCCGGTCGTGAGATTCTTGAGTTCGTATTTCGTGCTCATTCGCTGTGTCCGACGGGTATGGTTCGTATGTTGACTCCGCAGCGTTGCACGGCCGTACAACGGAATCAAGCGTACACGTCGTTTAAGCGAGAACCTCAGCGAGGCCGCGCGTGCATCTCATCGAGATCACAATGCGCGCGTGAAGGGACGCGCGGCGATGTCGCCGCGCATTGAAAGAAACGGTCTTTAGGCTTTTGCCGCCGGCGCGGGTTTTGCCGGTGTCGCGTATTTCTTGCGGAACTTATCGACGCGACCGCCGGTGTCCACAACTTTCTGCTTGCCCGTGTAGAACGGATGGCAGTTGGAACAAACTTCGACCTGCAAATCCTGTCCGATGGTCGACCGGGTCTCGAACTTGTTCCCGCAGGTACAAGTGACCGTGATTTGTTGGTACTCAGGATGGATGCCGGCTTTCATAGGAACCTCGTCAATCGGTTGCGGCAGAATCGATCACCGCCTCGAGCGGAATCGCCACGCCTTGGACCCTTATGCTGCTGGCGGATCTTGAGAAATCAATGCCAGAAACAGGGTCGCGCATCATATGCGCACCGCAGCCTGCGGACAAGGGCCAATCTATTGCACATATTTGTCCACAATAACTGTGGATAAGTCTGTGGACGGTCACTCGCGACAGGGACTCGCACTGCGGAAATTCGCGTTATTGTTGATTTGATCAAAAAATAGACAAGCAATTTTCATCTTATAATTCAACGCATTACGAGACGCTTCTGACCTACTGCAGATGCAATGTGTTGTAGGTCTCACTTTATGCGAGGCGGGTAGGTCGGTGTGTATAAGCCTTTGGAGCCCTGAAAGGCTCCTACGCCAAGAAGCCGGCCTGTAGATCGTTGAGGAAGCGCCGCCCAAGTTCGGTGGGCCGCCAACCCGCGTTGGATTGCTCCATCAGACCGCGCTCGCGCGCGCGCGCCAGCTGCTCATCCAGCATTTTCAGCGGAAGTCCGGTCCGTTCCTCGTAGCAATCGCGCCTGAAACCGTCGTTGAGGCGCAGCGCGTTCAGCATGAATTCGAACGGCAAATCCGCCGCTGCAACGTACGCCGAGTCGCCGACGGCGTCTTGCGCGCGGCGGATCTGATCCTGATATTCGCGCGGCTGTTTCGGTTTTATCGTGCGCAAGATCCGCTCGGGCAGCCCGAGGCTGAGCTTGCCATGTGCGCCTGCGCCGATGCCCACATAATCGCCGAACAACCAATAGTTGAGGTTGTGCCGGCATCGCGCTCCCTGTTTGGCGTAAGCCGATATCTCGTATTGCGCGTAACCCGTTTCCGCCAACAGCTGTTGGCCGGCCGTTTGAATTTGCCAGGCCGCGTCCTCGTCCGGCAGGGCCGGGGGGCGCGAATAAAATACGGTGCCCGGCTCGAGGGTGAGTTGGTAGTAGGAAATGTGCGCCGGACCGAGCGAGCAGGCGGTGCGCACATCGTTCTGCGCCTCCTCCGGCGTTTGCTGCGGCAGGGCATACATCAAGTCCAAGTTGAAATTATCGAGTTTCGCCGCGCGCAGCTCTTCCACCGCGCGATGCGTATCTTCGGCGGAATGAATGCGTCCCAACACCTTCAAAGCGCGCGCGTCAAAGCTCTGTGCGCCCAAGGACACGCGGTTGATGCCTGCCTGCGCGTAGCCCGAGAAT
Organism: Steroidobacteraceae bacterium; assembly: GCA_035317945.1. Taxonomy (GTDB): domain Bacteria; phylum Pseudomonadota; class Gammaproteobacteria; order Steroidobacterales; family Steroidobacteraceae; genus Bog-1198. Next base: position 12,328 of record DATHFW010000070.1, read on the forward strand.
CGGCCGCGCTCGATGGTGCCCGGGTTCGCCTCCAACGTAATTTCCACATCGTCCGCGAAGGCAATCCGTTGTCTGAGCGCCGTCAACAAGCGCGCGAATTCTTCGGGGCTGAACAGGCTCGGGGTGCCGCCGCCGAAAAATACACTGTCAATCCTGCGGCCCGCCACGCGCGGCGCCTCGATGTCGAAGTCCCGTATCAGCGCGTCGATGTACGACGCATCCGGTTGCGCCGACTTCAACTGATGTGAATTGAAGTCGCAGTATGGGCATTTGCGCACACACCAGGGCATGTGCACGTACAGCGCCAGCGACGTGTCCATCACGTGCGCACCGCCGGCTGCGCCTGAGCTCCGAGCCGGGCCAGCAGCGCCTCGCGCAGCGCTCGCATCGCCTTGCCGCGATGGCTCAAGCGGTTTTTCTCTTCAGGGGTAAGCTCGGCCGCTGTTTTATCGAGTTCCGGCAGCCAGAAATATGGGTCGTAGCCAAAGCCGCCGGAACCTCGCGGCGCGTCGAGGATGAATCCCTCCCAGGCCGCCTCCGCCGTAAGCGGCGCCGCATCCGCTGCGTCGATCAGTACCAACGCGCATCGATAGCGCGCCCGCCGCCGCTCGCCGGGTACGCCTCGAAGTGCACTCATCAATTTCGCGTTGTTCGCGCCGTCGTCGGCATCGGCGCCGGCATAGCGGGCCGAGTGGATGCCGGGCGCTCCGCCCAGGGCATCGACTTCGATTCCGGAATCATCGGCGACTGCGGCGAACCCGCTTGAAGCCGCGGCGTGACGCGCTTTCAATGCGGCGTTTTCCAGAAAACTCGAGCCGGTCTCTGCCGGCGACGGCAGGCCGAGTTCTGCAAGGCTGCTCAGCTCGTAGGGCAAACCGGCCAGCAGAGAACGAAATTCGCGCAGCTTGCCTTCGTTGGCGGTGGCGACCACCAGTCGCTTAGGAGCCTGTCTGAGCATTCCCGGTACGGGCGCTGAGCTGTGCGGCATGCAACTGCGCGATGCCTTGCGTCGCAAGGTCCAACAATTGGTCGAGCTCGTGGCGGCGAAACGCGTGGCCTTCTGCCGTGCCCTGGACTTCGACGAAGCCGCCGCCGCTGTTCATGACGACATTCATATCGGTTTCCGCGTTTGAATCCTCCGCGTAGTCGAGATCAAGAACCGGCGTGCCGCGGTAAATGCCCACCGACACGGCAGCGACCTGGCCATGCAACGGGTTTGCCGTGATACTTCGCTTTTTGAGCAAAGTGTCGATGGCATCCGCCAAAGCCACGAAGCCGCCGGTGATCGCCGCCGTGCGCGTGCCGCCGTCGGCCTGCAGCACATCGCAATCGATGGTGACCGTACGCTCCCCTAATCCCTTTAAGTCCACGACCGCCCGCAGCGAGCGGCCGATCAGGCGTTGAATCTCTTGGGTGCGGCCGGATTGCTTGCCGCGGGCCGCCTCGCGTGCCGACCGGGTATGGGTCGCGCGCGGCAGCATGCCGTATTCGGCGGTCACCCAGCCTTGTGCGGTACCGCGCAAGAAACCCGGCACGGTGTCTTCGATACTGGCGGTGCACAAGACCCGCGTGGAGCCGAAACTCACCAGCACGGAGCCCTCCGCATGCTTGGTAAAGCCGCGCTCAAATTTCAATGCGCGCAATTCATCGGCGGCGCGTCCGCTGGGGCGAAGGCTCACGCCGCCTTCCATCGCAGCGCCGCGGCACTCGTGTTGTCGCTGTACGGGGCGGAAGCTTCGACCGCCTGCGTTCCGAGTTCGGTCAGCGTGTCGCGCAGGGGCTTGGCCTGGTTCTGCGCGAAGCGCACGAAATCTTGGTCTCGCAAGTTCGCCCACAATCCGTCGGTGCAGAGCAGCAGGACATCGCCGGCTTTGAGTTTGCGCCGCGATGAGATGGTCATTTCAGGCAGTGCCGCATCTCCGCCGAGACAGCACTCGACGTAGTTGCGCATCGGGTGGCCGTGCACTTCGGCTTCAGTGATCAGGCCTTCGCGCAGCAACACCTCGACGTGGCTGTGATCGCGGGTGCGTTCCAACACCTGCGACTGCCGCAGTTGATAAATGCGGCTATCGCCGACATGCGCCCAATAGGCCGCCGAATCCTGCACCAGGCACACGGCGCAGGTAGCGCGCGGGCGCGCCTCGGCGCTCAAACTCGCGCCGAGCTTCACGACTTCTTCGTGCGCCCTACCCAAGGACAGATGCAAAAAGCCCAGCGGATCGAAAATCGGATGCGGCGTTTGCCAAAAGGCCTCGAGCATGGTCGACAGCGCCGTTTCTGCGGCGCGCGCGCCGTCCGCGTGCCCGCCCATGCCGTCGATCACCACCAACAACACGGCGTGTTCTGCGGCCGCCACCGCGACCCGGTCCTGATTTTCTTCGCGGTGCCCGATGAGGCTCACGTCCGCGGTTTCGATCTGCAATGACTGCTCCTCAATCTGCTAAACTTGGCAACCGACGATTATGGCCGATTTTAGCGGCGACCCCTATGATTCGTAGCATGACCGGCTTTGCCCGACGCGAGCGGCAGTTCCCCTGGGGCCTGCTGGCCTGGGAGCTCAAGACCGTCAATCACCGATTTCTCGAGCTGGGCTGCCGCTTGCCCGAAGAATTCCGTTCGGCCGAGTCGGACTTTCGCGCCGCAGTCGCGGCAGCCGTGCGCCGCGGAAAAGTCGAGTGTTCGCTGCATTTCAGGCCGACCGTGGTCGCCACCGCACTGGAGGTCGATACCGAGCTGCTTGGCAGCCTCACTTCTCGGGCGCAGCAGGTAGCGGCGCAGGCCGGCGTTGCCGCGCGCATCGATGTGCTGGATCTGCTGCGCTGGCCCGGCGTCATCCGCGACGGCACGCGCGAGGCCGCACCCATGATCGCCGCCGCGCACGCCCTGCTTGCCGAAGCCCTGACAGAGCTCGCACGCTCCCGCGACAGCGAGGGCGGACGGCTGCGCGACGCATTGGAGCAGCGCTGCGCCGGGTTGCTCGAGTTCTCGGCACGGGTCTCCGACCGGCTGCCGGAGATCCGCACGCGCATGCGCACCAAGCTGCTCGACCGCATCGCCCAGCTCGTCGCCGACGTCGACCAGGACCGCCTCGAACAGGAACTCGCCATCCTGGCCCAGCGCCTGGATGTCGATGAAGAGATCGACCGGCTGCGCGGTCACGTGACAGAAGTTCGCAAGACTTTTGATGGAAAAGAACCCGCGGGCCGGCGGCTGGACTTTTTGATGCAAGAACTCAACCGCGAAGCCAATACCCTGTCATCGAAGTCCCAGGACATCGAGACCACGCGGGCCGCGGTCGACATGAAAGTGCTGATCGAACAAATGCGCGAGCAAGTGCAGAACATCGAATAAGACGCAGCGATCGATGCCACAAGGACGCCTTTACGTAGTTGCGGCGCCGTCCGGCGCCGGCAAGACCAGTTTGGTCAAGGCCCTGATGGAGCGCGAGCCGCGCATCCAATTTTCGGTGTCCTACACCACGCGCAAGCCCCGCCCCAACGAAATTCCCGGGCGCGATTACCACTTCGTCAGTGCGGAGCGCTTTCAAGAAATGATCGCGAATGACGAGTTTCTCGAGCACGCCCGAGTTTTCGACAATTGCTACGGTACCGGGGTGCGAACCGTGCAGGAGGCACTGTCCAACGGCGAGGAGCTGTTGCTGGAAATCGATTGGCAGGGGGCCCGCCAGGTGCGCGCGAGAATCCCGGAGGCCTGCAGCATTTTTATCCTGCCGCCATCGCGCCAAGCGCTGGAACTCAGGCTCAAAGGGCGCAGCACCGATTCCGATGAGGTCATTCAGCGCCGCTTGCGGGACGCCGCCGAGGACTTGGGTCACTGGACTGAATTCGACTACGTCGTCATCAATGATCGCTTCGAGCAGGCAATCGAAGATCTGCAGGCGATCGTCGAGGACCGCGGCAGCCGTTTGATTGCCCAGCGCCCGGAAGTGGTGCATTTGGCCGCGCGCCTGGGCTGACCCTTGGCATTGAGCGGCGAATCAGCGGCTTTCTGCGGCAAAACACCTGCATTTTACAGTGCGGCAGCGTACCTTCGGCTGGCGAGGCAGGCGTCATTTCTGCTATGATTTTGCTCCCTCCAATGGAACCTTAAGCAATGGCGCGTATCACAGTCGAAGACTGCCTTCAGAATGAACCCAATCTATTCAACCTGGTGTTGCTGGCCGCTAAACGCGCCCGGCGCCTGGCCAACGGCGCGGAAGCGACCGTGGAATGGGAAAATGACAAGCCGACCGTGGTGGCGCTTCGCGAGATTGCTGCCGGAAATATCACGCTCGAAATGTTGGAAGAGCCCGAGGAGCCGGCACAGCCGCCGGCGAGCGAGCTCGACATACCGTCTGATTTCCGTGCTCCGCAACTCGGGCTTGGGGATTAGCTAACGCCGGCTTACTTTAAGAGCGCTGATGGATTATGCGTCTTCCATACTCGGTTTCTTGCCTGGTGGAAGACGCTCCACCGGGATCAGCCAGCTCTTAGACAAACTCGAAGCCTATCTTTCGCCCGCCCAGGTTGAGCGGGTCCGCGAAGCCTACGACTTCGGCGCGGAAAAACACCAGGGCCAGAAGCGCGTATCGGGCGAACCGTACATCACGCATCCGGTCGCGGTCGCCGATATTCTCGCCGACCTGCGTTTGGATGCCGACACCCTGGTGGCGGCGATTCTGCACGATGTCATCGAAGATACGCCCACCGCCAAAGCGGAAATCGCGTCGATCTTCGGGCAGGTGGTCGCCGAATTGGTGGACGGCGTCAGCAAGCTGGATCAGATCCAGTTCAAGAACCGCCAGGAAGCGCAGGCCGAGAGCTTTCGCAAAATGCTGCTGGCGATGGTGCGCGACATCCGCGTCATCATGGTCAAGCTCGCCGACCGCATGCACAACATGCGCACCTTGGGAGCGATGCCGCCGGTCAAGCGGCGCCGTACCGCGCGCGAGACTCTGGAGATTTACGCCCCCATCGCCGAGCGTTTGGGTCTATACGCCGTCAAGCTCGAACTCGAGGACCTGGGGTTTCGCGCCCTGTATCCCTACCGCTACAAAGTTCTCGAACGGGAGCTGAAGCGGGCGCGCGGCAATCAAAAAGAGTTTATCGCCAAGATTGCCGAGACCTTCAAGGGCGCGCTGAAGAAGGCCGTCATCGTCGGCACGGTGGAGGGCCGCGAGAAGCATCTGTACAGCATCTACAAAAAGATGCAGAACAAAAAAATATCCATCAACGAAATGGTGGATGTGTACGGATTTCGCATCATCGTCGACAACGCGGATGTGTGCTATCGCGTGTTGGGATTGGTGCACAGTGTCTACAAGCCCATGCCGGGACGCTTCAAGGACTACATCGCGATTCCGCGCGTCAACGGCTATCAGTCGCTGCACACCACGCTCTTTGGACCCAATGGCGTGCCCATCGAAGTGCAGATTCGCTCCGAGCAAATGCATCGCGTTGCGGAGTCCGGCATTGCCGCGCACTGGAAGTACAAATCCGGCGGCGACACCTTCGGCGGCGTTGAGCATGACCGCGCGCGCGAATGGCTCGCAAGCCTGGTACAAATTCAGGAAGGCGGCAGCTCCGAGGAGTTCCTGGAGAGCGTCAAAGTCGATCTGTTTCCCGACAAGGTTTACGTGTTCACGCCGAAGGGCAAGATTCTGCGCCTGCCCACCGGCGCCACCACCGTGGACTTTGCCTACGCCATCCACACGGATGTCGGCAATCGCTGCGTCGCCGCGAAAGTGGATCGCCGGTTGGTGCCTCTGCGAACGCCGCTGCGCAACGGCCAAACCGTGGAAATCATCACCGCCAAGGGCGCCAAGCCGAATCCTTCCTGGTCCAGCTTCTTGGTGACGGCGAAAGCGCGGGCCGCCATCAGGCAGTACTTGAAGAATCTCAAGAAGGGCGACGCGCTCGAGCTGGGGCGCCGCTTGCTGGGGCTTGCGCTCGAAGAATTCTCGCTGAACTTGAAAAAGATTCCCGCAGCGGATATGGACGCGGTGGTCAAAGAACTCAATCTGCGCGACGCCGACGAGTTGTTCGAGAAAATAGGCTTGGGCGAGCGCCTGGCCCCGTTGGTCGCCCGGCGATTGCAGCCCGACGCCGGCGAACACGGCGCTGGCAACGGCGGCGGCCCCTTGATGATCGCGGGCACCGAAGGACTGTTGGTGACGTATGCCCGCTGCTGCTTCCCCATTCCCAACGATCCCATCATGGCCTATTTGAGTGCAGGGCGCGGCGTCATGATTCATCGGCAGAATTGCGGTAATCTCGCCGAATACCGCAAGCAACCGGACAAGTGGTTGTCGGTGGCCTGGGAAGCTACGCGCGGCCGCTTGTTCAGCTCTGAAATTCAATTGGAAATCAACAATCGCGTGGGCGTGCTGGCAGCGGTGGCCTCGAGCATCGCAGGAACCGAAACCAACATCGATCAGGTGTCGTTGGAAGAACGCGACATGAATAGTTCATCTCTCAAGTTTCAAGTCCAAGTTCGCGACCGCAAGCATCTCGCCCGCGTCATCAGAACCGTCAGGCGCATGCCGGACGTACAGCGGGTAGCGCGAACGCTGGCTTAGCGGCCGAGCGGGCCGAAATCCCCTTTCATTCAACACGACCAAGGCCATGAGCAAACAAATCATTTCGACCACCGATGCGCCGGCGGCGATCGGCACCTATTCGCAGGCCACCCGTGTGGCCAATACCATTTGGGTTTCGGGCCAAATTCCGCTGGACCCCAAGACCAAGGAATTGGTCAAGGGCGACATGGAGGCGCAGGTGCGCCGGGTATTCGAGAACATCAAGGCCATCGTGATCGCGAGCGGCGCCAGCCTCGATGACGTGGTCAAGGTGTCGGTTTTTTTGATCGATCTGGCGCACTTCGCGCTCGTCAACAAAGTCATGGCGGAATATTTTCGCGAGCCGTATCCGGCGCGCGCCGCAATCGGCGTGGCTTCGCTGCCGCGCGGAGCGCAGGTCGAAGCGGAGTGCATCGTCGCTCTGTGATCGACTTAAAGCCGGTCACGGTATTGCGCGGCGTGGGCGATTCGCTCGCCGCACGGCTGCGCACATTGGGCGTCGAGACGACCCAGGATCTGCTGTTCCTATTGCCGCTGCGCTACGAGGATCGTACGCGGATCGTTCCTTTGGGCGAGCTTCTTCCCGGGCAGCGCGCCTCGGTCGAGGGCGAGGTCCTGCTCACCGAGGTGGCATTTCGCGGGCGGCGCCAAATGCTCTGCAGGATCGCCGACGGCTCGGGATTTTTGACGCTGCGTTTTTTTTATTTCACGGCGCAGCAGCAGCAGGGCCTCGCGCGCGGCGCGCGGGTGCGTTGTTTCGGCGAGGCGCGCCGGGGCCCCAAGGGATTGGAGTTCGTGCATCCGGAATATCGGCGTGTCGATCCGCATGCTCCGCAAGCGCCGGAAGAGCACCTCACGCCGATATATCCCGGCACGGAAGGCGTGACCCAGGGGCGTCTGCGCCTGCTGGTCGGCTTGGCGCTCGATCAGACCGGTTCCGAAGATCCGAAGGATTGGCTGCCGCCGGCCGTACTCGCCGATTCGCGCCTGCCGAGCTTGCGCGAAGCCTTGCGCTACGTGCATCGCCCCCCCACGGACGCGCCGGTGGATTTACTGATGAGCTACCGGCATCCTTCGCAGCGCCGTTTGGCGTTCGAGGAATTGCTTGCCCATCAGCTGTCGCTCAAGTTGCTGCGGCAGCGCATACAAAGTGATCCGGGCTGGCCGCTGACATCGGCGGGGAACCTCAGGGCCGACTTTCTGGCTGCGCTTCCCTTTTCGCTGACGGCGGCACAACAGCGCGTGCTCCTGGAAATTGAAGGCGATTTGCAGCACCCGAAGCCGATGTTGCGCTTGGTGCAGGGAGATGTGGGCTGCGGCAAAACACTGGTCGCTGCCGTGGCGGCAATCAGAGCGATTCAAATGGGCCGCCAAGTCGCGTTGATGGCGCCCACCGAACTGCTGGCTGATCAGCACGCGCAGAATTTTCGCCGCTGGTTCGAGCCCTTAGGCATCGCCGTCGCGCTTTTGAGCGGACGCCAGACCGGCAAAGCGCGCGGCGCGGTGCTCGATGGAATTCGCTTAGGCCACGCGCCCATCGTGATCGGCACGCACGCGCTGTTTCAAGAAAACGTCGAGTTCGCCTCGCTCGCGCTGGTCGTGGTCGATGAACAGCATCGTTTCGGCGTGCATCAACGCTTGAGCCTGCGCGAAAAGGGCGCGGTCGACGGCCATCAACCGCATCAATTGATCATGACCGCGACGCCGATCCCCCGCACGCTGGCCATGACGGCGTACGCCGACCTGGACGTGTCGGTGATCGATGAATTGCCGCCGGGGCGCACGCCGGTGAAAACCGTGGTGCTGGCCGAAACGCGCCGCGACGAGGTGGTGCAGCGGATCCGCACGGCCTGCTTGGAAGGACGGCAGGCTTACTGGGTTTGCCCGCTCATCGATGAGTCCGACGAGATGCCCTACCAGGCCGCGGAAGAG
>DATHFW010000071.1:0-9124 GCA_035317945.1 Steroidobacteraceae bacterium
GATCATCGGTAAGATGCCAGTGCAGCACGTTCAGCTTGTGCCAAGCCATCCAATCGATCATCGAGCGCACAAAGGCAGGCGATTGAAAGTGCCGCGACGAATCGAGCATGAGTCCGCGCCAGGCATACCTGGGCTGATCGACGATGGTTTGCGCCGGGATGGATGCATCATTGCGGCCAGGGGGCAAGAGCTGCCAAAGCGTGACGGCGCCGTAGAACAGCCCCGCGCCCGTTGTCGCCGATACGGTAATTCTTTTCGGCGCCACCTCGAGCCGATACGCCTCGGGTCCGAATCCAGGTTCGGATCGGAACGCAATGCGCGCGTCGGATACTTTGCCGGCCGCTGTTGCGGATACGGCCAGCGTCAATCCGTTGGAGCGCTTCCACAGCTCGGCAAGATAGCGAGCCGCGCTCGAGGCATTGCGGTCGCCTTGCGGCACCTGCATGACAGTCGCCGCATTCAGCTGAAACGTGCCGCTGCCAGGAATGATCGTTGCGGGCAGCGGTATGATGCCGCCCTGCTGCGCGCTTGCCGGCCGTGCGCTTATGGCAAGGGCAGCGATAAGAACCGCTGCCCTCGCCCCTCGCATCATCCTCGAGTTCTGCCGCACGCTTGACACTCTAACTCATGCCGCACGCGCGGGCGTTCTAAGCCGGTTTACATCTTGAAGCGGGCGGTCAGGAAGTACTGAGCACCGTTTTTGTAGAATGCACGCGGCTGATTGTCGTTGAGGGCAGAGTACTTCAGGATGGGATTATTGAGGTTCTGCCCATCCAACTGTATCGAGAACATCTCGTTGATGTTGTAAACGAGCGAAGCCGACAGCGTGCCGATGGCTTCCTGAGAGAACGCCGTATTGCGATCGAGGCCGCTGAAGAAGGCGGACCGGTAGGTATACGCAACTCGCGCACTGAACATCTTGTTCTCGAAGTAGCCTTGAACGTTGTAGGTATTCTTCGACGTGCCGACGAGGCGATCGTCGCCGTTGGTAATCAACGAGGTCTGCTTGCCATCGGCATAAGTGTAGTTGCCGATGAACCCGAAGTTCTCCGTGAACGCCTGCTGATATGCGAACTCGGCGCCTTGCACACGGCCCTTGGCGTTGACCGGCGTGCTCAACAAGTAGCTCACCAAACCACCGCCCGGCGGCAGCCCGGGGCCGAAGGTAAAAATATTCCGCGTGGTGGATCCGAAACTCACGTAGTTTTTCAAGTCCATATAAAAGAGCGTCGCCGACAGCAATGATTGCTTGGCGAAATACCACTCCAGTCCGGCATCGTAATTATTCGACACGATGGGTTTCAGGTCTGGATTGCCGCCCGTGCCGGTAGCGGTCACGGGCCCCGACAAGCTCGTCGCACCGGCAAGCTGCGAATAGTCGGCGCGAGTCATGGTCTCGGCCGCGTCGAAACGAGCCACCAGATCCGGGGCCACGTCGATCTTCAAGTTGAAGCTGGGCAAAACGTCGGTGTAGGAGTGCGAGACGGGCACGCCGATGAACTGGCCGAACAGAGAAAACGTCGAGCCCGGCGTGGAGGGATCCACCGCCGTATAGTTGACGATATCTTCCTGGGTGTGCACGACCCGCACGCCGACGTTGCCCGCCCAGTTGCTGCCCTTGAAGTCAGCCTGCACGTACCCCGCCGTGTCTTTTTCGTAGACCTCATACATGGAATTGAAGTCGAGGCGCACCGCGGGATCGCGAACCACGTTTGCCGGGCTGTTATAAGCCTCGAGCTGCGCGGGCGTCCAAAACCAGACATTTGAAGGATGATCGCCGCCAAACGTATCGTAGTTGGACGGATAGTTTGAGAACGTCGAGGGATACGGCGCCGTCGCCGCGGCAGCCGTCGGACCTTGGCCGACCACGCCGTTCGAAGTGCGGTCGTGTTTCGCATAGCGCACACCGAATTTCAGGTCCTTGAAGTAGTCGGTTTGAAACTTATAGGTACCGTCGATCTTGGCCCACTCCTCGGAGTCCTTCACATCCACGAACTGGTCGCCGAATATGAAGCCGAAAGGAACCGGAACACCGTTCGGGGTGGGAGTGGAGTTGTTGGTGTTGCCGAAACTGAAATTCGGTGCGGCGCCGAGGCCGTTCAGCTGATAGCTTGCACCCGCGCCGGTGCCGGGATTGGTCTCGGAAACGTCTTGTTCTGGCGTTTTGCCATCGCCCCATGAATAGCCTATTTGACCCAAGAACGACAAGGAGTCGGTGACACCCCACGTGGTGTCGAGGTTGACGAAGCGCGACGTGGCTTCGGAGCTAGGCCGGGAAATCTGGTCGTACACGCCGTAAGGGGTGCCGGCGACCGGGGCAAATGTCGCAGAGGTGAGCGTATTGCCGGCGATCGTGTACCCAGGCAGAGGCGCCTGGCCTTTCCCTTGAGCTAGTACACTCGATCCGAAAAACAGATAGTTGTCATTCAGGTTGGGCGCGAGCATGCGCGATGAAAACGCCGACAAATCGAAGGCCAGATTATCGAGCGGCCTGAATTCCACATCGAACAAACCGCCATTGCGTTCGCGTTTTTGCGTGAACTCCGTGGCGCCGATGAGCGCCGGATATTGCACGTTGGAGAGATTCGGATTCGACAGCGCAATCGCGCTGCCCGGCGCAATCGTTTCATAGCCCAAAATCTCACTGCCGTCGCGCCGCAGATGCTGGGTTTGCGAGAACAGTTGCAGCATGACGCCGAAATTGTTGGCATCATTTTTCCACGCGCCGAGTGCGCTGAACCATCCGTCGGTTTTGCTCGGCAGCGTTGCGTACATCGCGCTGGCGGAGGCTTGAACCGTAAAGGGGTTGACGAAATCCAGCGGTTTGCGCGTAATGATGTCGACGGAGCCCGCGACGCCGCCTTCGACCAGCGACGCGCTGGAACTCTTTTCCACCCTCACCTGGCTGACGATTTCCGAGGGCAGCAACGTGTAGCTCACGCTGCGGCCGACCGTGCCGGTTTGGTCGAGCACGAACCAGTCCCCGGAAGAGACATTGTGGCCGTTGATCAGCGTCTGCGTCAGGCTGGGATTCGTGCCGCGCATGCTCACTCGGTCGTTCTCAGCGAAGCCGCCTTCATTGGCTCCGGCAGAACTTATCGTGACACCCGGAACGCGCGCCAGCGAGTCGGCAATGTTCTTATCCGGCATCTTGCCGATATCTTCGGCGGAGATGACATCCACGAGGTTAACGGCCGCTCGCTTCGCATCCAGCGAGACTTGAACCGATTGACGGATGCCGGTCACGACGATCTCTTGGAGCGCTGTGTCGTCAGGCGCGGCAGTTGCCGCCAGCACCATGGATGACGGCACCAAAAACGCGAGTCCCAGTGCCGACTTGACCGCCATGGCGATCCGATTCATATAGATATCCCCTGTCCGATTCATATCGATGCCCCCTGTCCTGTCACCAATTTTGTTGAGAGAGTTCTCTGCATCCGCCGAGTGGTGTTCATTGCCCCACACCAATTAAGACCCAATATAATACCAATTATAATAATTTGCTACTGCCGTGTAATAAAGACAGCGATAAATATTAGTTTATGTTTAAAATCAATCGATTAAACGCTATTTTGTGCAGTTGTTGTTCTCATAGTGGTATTTGTTTGGTACTATCCAATGACTAAACACACCGTGGAAGCACCACCCGCGCCTATGACATCGCTCGCTAAAGCAATCGGTCCGCTGGACGGCCAGGGGAATTTGCCGCTGTATCAGGAGTTGCAGCGCGCGCTGCGAAAAGCCATCGATAGCCGGATTTTGGGCCCGGATGATGCCTTGCCTTCGGAGCGGGATCTGGCCGCGGATTTTGCCGTATCGCGAATAACGGTGCGCAAAGCACTTGACGGACTGGTTGCCGATGGGCTCCTTGTCAGGCGCCAGGGAGCCGGCAACTTCGTCTCTGCGCGCGTCGACAAGAACTTTGCGATGCTCACCTCCTTTTCCGAGGACATGCGCGCGCGCGGCCGCACGCCGAGAAGTGTGTGGCTGAAAAGAGCGGCCGGCACCGTGACGCCCGAGGAGGCGCTGGCGCTGCGCTTGAGTCCCGGTACTCCGGTGTTTCGCTTCAATCGAATTCGCTACGCAGACGATGCGCCGATGGCGCTGGAATACGCCACCATTGTCGCCACGGCATTGCCGTCGCTCGAGGCGGTCGATGCCTCGCTGTACGAGGCATTGGAGCGCGCGGGTCACCGGCCGGTGCGCGCCTTGCAGCGATTGCGCGCGGTGCTCATTACTGCCGATCAAGCCGAACTCTTGAAAGCCAAGCCCGGAGATGCCGGACTGCTGGTGGAACGCTTGGGATCCCTGCCCGACGGCCGCGCCATTGAATTTTCGCAATCCTTCTACCGTGGCGACACGTACGACTTCGTCGCGGAACTCAGCACATGAACGCGGAAGTTTCGCGCTCGGCAGAGCGCACTCGCATGTTTGAGGAGGCGGCTGACGCGTCAAATGCCGTGCGCGCCCAGATGCAACAGGATGGCGCAAAGATTGCGGCCGTTGGTGCAGCACTGCGCAAGTTGCAGCCCCGCGCAGTCATTACCTGTGCGCGCGGCAGCTCCGATCATGCTGCGACCTACGCCAAGTACTTGATCGAAACGCACGCTCGCGTGCTGACGGCGTCGGCCGCGCCGTCCGTGAGTTCGGTGTACGGCATCAGCCAAGATGTGCGCGGATGCCTGTTTATTGCCATTTCCCAATCGGGACGCAGTCCCGACTTGTTGGCGTCGGTAGCAGCAGCGAAGGCGTCCGGCGCCACGGTTCTCGCGCTGTGCAACAGTACCGACTCACCGCTCATGGCGGCAGCGGATTTGAGGGTCGAGCTGCGTGCAGGTCCTGAGACCAGCATCGCGGCAACCAAGTCCTACCTTGCATCGCTGGCGGCGATTGCCCGCGTAGTCGCGTCTTGGACGCAAGACGCCACACTTGATGCCGCGCTGGAGCAGCTGCCCCGCCTCATGGACTCGAGCTGGGCGATGGATTGGTCAGCGGCGCTGCCCGAGCTCGAATCCGCGGCCAATTTGTTCGTGGTCGGCCGCGGACTCGGTCTGGCAGCCGCGCAGGAAATTGCGCTCAAGTTCAAGGAAACCTGCGGCATGCACGCCGAGGCGTTCAGCAGCGCCGAGTTGCAACATGGTCCGTACACGCTCCTCAGGAAAGGATTTCCGGCGCTGCTGTTCGCGCAGCGCGATGCCACGCTGCCGGGAATCGAAACGCTGGCGCGGGAACTCACCCGTCGCGGCGTGCCGGTGTTGCTCGCCGGCGGCGACGCCCCAGGCGCCATGCTGTTGCCGACGGTGGATGCCGCGGCGGAAATTGCGCCCATTCTGCTGGTGCAGAGTGCCTATCGAATGATCGCCTCTCTGGCGGTGCGGCGGGGTCTGGATCCGGATCATCCGCCCCATTTGCGCAAAATTACGGAGACCGTGTAGTGCTCACCGCACTGGTGAACGGCCGGATTCTGGCCGGCGAGCGAATCGTGAGCGGTGTGACAGTCCTGCTCTCGCAAGGACGCATCGAAGGCGTGCTCCCTGCGGCGGATCCGCGATGCCGTGACGCCGTCACGGTCGATCTCGAGGGACACATTTTGCTGCCCGGCTTCATCGATGTACAAGTCAACGGCGGCGGCGGTGTGCTGTTCAACGATGATCCCAGTCTCGAGTCGATCCGCGCGATAGGCGCGGCGCACCGTCGATTCGGCACGACGGGTTTCTTGCCGACGCTGATCAGCGATGATCTCGACACCATCGGGCAGGCGATCGCCGCGGTGCAATCCTCGCTGGAGGCAGGCCTTCCGGGCCCGCTCGGCATTCATATTGAGGGTCCCTTCCTCAACTGGGCGCGGCGCGGCGTGCACGATCCGAAGCATCTGCGGCGCTTGGACAACGGGGTGATCTCCTTATTGTGCAGCTTGCGCGGCGGCCGTACGGTCTTGACGCTGGCGCCGGAGATGACCACGACCGCGATGATTGCGCAGCTTGCTGCCAGCGGCATATTGATTTCCGCGGGTCACAGCGACGCGAATTTTGCGCAGACCTCGGCGGCGATTGCGCACGGTGTCCGCGGCTTTACCCATTTGTTCAATGCCATGGCGCCGCTGGCGCCACGCGAGCCGGGCATCGTCGGCGCGGCGCTGTTCGATGCGAATACCTGGTGCGGCATCATCGTCGATGGACACCATGTTGACCCGGTCATGCTGAAGCTCGCGCTACGCTGCAAGCGTCATGACAAGTTCATGCTGGTAACCGATGCCATGCCTCCCGTGGGTTCGCCTGAGCCAAGTTTCGTGCTGCAGGGGCGCACGATCCACGTCAAGGACGGCGTGTGCCGCGACGAGAACGGAACTTTGGCCGGCACAGGACTCGACATGGCCACCGCCGTGCGCAATGCTGTATCTCTGTTGGGCCTGGAGATTGCCGAGGCAGCCCGGATGGCCAGCGAGTATCCGGCCGCATTCCTGGGCCTCGACCATGAACTCGGCCGAATCGCGCCGGGCTACCGCGCCAATCTGGCGCTGTTGGATGATGACTTGCGGGTAAAACGCACGTGGATCGAGGGCATCGCCTCCTAAGCTGACGGAATGCTATGCTCGTTTGCCGTGAATGAATCTCTGACACCGTTTCACATCGCCGTCCAAGTGCGTGATATCGAGGAAGCGCGCCGCTTCTATAAGGATATTCTCGGGTGTGCGGAAGGCCGCAGCGCCGCACACTGGGTGGACTTCAATCTTTACGGCCATCAGTTCGTCTGCCATTTGAATCCTGATCTGGGCCGCTCCGGCAAATTGTCGAGTCACTACAACCCGGTCGATGGACAAGGGGTGCCGGTGCCTCACTGCGGCGTGGTTCTGCGGCCGCGGCAATGGGCTGAATTGGCGGAGCGCGTACAGCGATCCGGAGTTGAGTTTGTCGTGCAGCCCTACACACGGTTCAAGGGACAAACCGGCGAGCAATCGACGATGTTTTTCCTGGACCCGAGCGGCAATGCTCTGGAGTTCAAGTCGTTCCAAGACATTGAGACGCAGCTATTCGCGGTGGGCCCCTCGCCTCACTAAATTCGCAGCGGCAGTTCTGTCGCGCGCACGCCTTCATTCGTTCGTCGCGACTTACCGGAAAGTCGGCGGTCTCGCAATCGCACGGAGCACTCGCATCCACAGCGTGGTTGCAGACAGCGATCTTCGGTTCTACACTAGCCTGGAATACAAAAAGAACCGCCTTGATTGGCAGGTCGCCATTGGGTTGGCGGGGATGATTTTAGAGTGTTGATTCGAGGCTAAGGATTCGGGCTCGGCGTTCCATGCGCGTTGCACCCATCCAAGGAGGGCCTTCGATGATTGTTGGAAGCAGTCGATACATTAAAGCCGGCCGCCTCGATGCCGTTGCCCTTTCACGCGGCCCGCGTCCGACTAGTCTGCGTCACATCCAAGATTTCCATCGTCGTCTGGGAGAATCTGCATGAAATCAATATTCCTCGTCGGGATTGCATCCGTTCTTTTTATGTCAGCGAATGCGGCCAGGGCCCAGAGCACCCCCTCCTCAGACACTACTTCCGCAAACGAACTCCAAGAGATAATCGTCACCGGAACGCGCCGTCTGGACCGCACCGTCGCCGAATCTTCGGCGCCGATCGACGTGATCACCGGCACGGATCTCGCGAACTACCCGTCGGCCAGCATGCTCGATACGCTGTCCAATCTCGTGCCATCCTTCATCGTAGGACAGAACTCCATTTCCGACGCGTCCAGCTTCGTTCGATCTCCGTCATTGCGCGGCCTGCCGGGGGACGAGATGCTGGTGATGCTCAACGGCAAGCGCATGAACCGCTCGGCACTCGTGCAGGTGTACCAGGGCGGTGAGACCGAATTGGCGTTCGGCTCACAGGGACCCGATCTCAATTCGATCCCGTCCATCGCCGTCAAATCGCTCGAGATTTTGCGCGACGGCGCCTCGGCGCAGTACGGCTCCGATGCCATCGCCGGAGTGCTCAACTATCAATTCCGCAACTCATCCTCGGGCATTCAAGTCGATGGGCGTTACGGAAAATATTTCCCCACCGGCTTCGGAAGCGACGGTGGTGATGGCCAGATCGCCGCAAACATCGGTCTGCCGCTCGGCAGCCAGGGCTTCGCCAACTTCAGCGCGGAATGGTCAAGAAACCAACAAACCGTGCGCAATCCCACACGTCCCTCGGCCCTGGCCTTCGCTGAAACCTTTCCTGAGTTAGCACCGCAGTTGCCCCACTACCCCGGTCCGGTGCAGGAGTGGGGAACGCCGCCGCAGGACAGCGTCAAGACATTTTTGAATTCCGGAATCAAACTCGACAACGGCGATCAGATATATTTTTTCGCCAACTACGCCAACATTCAGACGAACGAGAGTTTCAACTATCGCTTGCCGCGGACCGTCACCGGCACCGACGGCAATGTGTGGACGCCTAATCCGGCGTTCAATGACATTTACCTAGATCCCTGCACGTCCGCGTTCACCGGTTGCCCGGCCGGCGGGTATATCCAGAACGGCCGCACCTTCAACTTCCAATCCATTTATCCTGCCGGCTTTACGCCCCGCTTTTACGGTGTCACCCAGCAGTTCTTTGGCGCCGTAGGCTACAAGGGCACAAACCGCTGGGGTATCAATTACGATTTGTCCGGCACGACGGCCCAGAACTCCCTGGCGGTGTCCTTGCGCAATTCACTCAATTCGTCATTGGGCCCGCTATCTCCCACCAGTTTCTACGACGGCAAGTTCATTCAGAAAGAAAACAACTTCAACCTAGACTTGAGTTACCCCTGGGCGGTGAGCTGGCTTGCCAGCCCGATCTCCATCGCCGGTGGTTTGGAATGGCGCGACGAAAATTATCAGCAGCTCTTGGGCGAAGCAGCCTCGATTGCAGCCGGGCCCTATTCCGCGCAGCCACTCTACAACTGCGTAGGCGGAGCCTGCACGGCTGCGCTCGATGCCGCGGGACATCAGATCGTTGCCACACAAGCGACGACCTCAAACGGATACGGCGGAATAGCCGCTCCGGTTGATGCCTCGCAAGTCAGCTACGCCGGCTATCTGGATGTCGAGGCGGATGTGGTGAAGGATCTCACACTCGGCCTCGCGGGACGCTTCGAGCA
>DATHFW010000072.1:0-3582 GCA_035317945.1 Steroidobacteraceae bacterium
TCGATATCGACTATCAGGCGCTATTGCGGCAGCCCTAGCAGCTTGCCCGAGCCTCACGCAATCGCCGTCGGATCTACCGGGCAAATTCGCAACCGAACGTCCCCGAAACAGCCTTATCCGAAACTCGCCAAACAGGGCCTCGGGCGCCCGTGACTGCCTGCAGTCTGACAGCAAACAGAGCCCATGGCTGGGTGTCTTGGCGGCTCACATCCCCGATCATGAGGTCACATTATCGATAGAGAAAATCCAAGATATGGTAATCACCTCGCGATGCAGCAACCTTGTCGTAATTGCGGTCGCCGCAGTATTCGAAGCGGCCACCTTAGGAATTAAAACTCAAGCAGCAACACCCGATGGACTGGCGCCGCAGGATTCGCCGACGCAGCCGCAGACGGACTCGAAGATGCAGACGGACTCGCAGACGCCGACGGACTCGCAGACGCGACGCTCGCCGGATAGACTCCCGGTGATTGCAAAACCGCAGCTGGATCGTTCGGGCAAAGCGCGCATCGGCAAGGCGTCGTTTTATGCGAGCATGTTTGCCGGCAGAAAAATGGCCAACGGCAACAAAATGGATCCGCACGATCGCAATGCGGCGAGCCGGACGCTGCCGCTGGGCACCACCGCCAAGGTCACCAATCTGAAAACCGGGAAGAGCGCGGTGGTGAGGATCGAAGATCGTGGTCCGTATGTCGCGGGTCGCATCGTCGATCTGTCTCCCGCCACGGCTCGCGAGATTGGAATTACGCCGCGCGAGGGGGTAACCAAAGTGGAAGTGGCGCCTATCACCGTGCCGCTAGCCGATGGCAGCGTAAAATTAGGCGCGGCCGCTGATGAGGCACTGATGGCCAGTGATGCCAGGCCTATTGCCGATCTGATCCTGCCGCCTGATAAGAACCGCTAGTAAGAACCGCATCGCCGAAGTACGCCGGCGTTTCACCCTTGAGCACCTGCAAATATCGGGCTCGCTCGATATTTCCGCCGCTCAATACCAGCGCAACGTTCTTGTTTTTCATGCGCTGTCCATCTTGCAGCAGCGCGGCAAGCGGCGCGCCAGCGGCACCCTCGGCGATCTGGTGGGTATCATCGAAATAGATCCGCATCGCCTCCGCGATCTCGTCTTCACTCACTTGCACCCAACGCGCCACGCCGCGACAAATCGTCGCGATCGCCTGCGCGTTGGGTTCTCGGGTGGCGAGCCCATCGGCGAAGGTATGCGCTGAGGGGAACATCACCGGTCGTCCGGCGGCAAAGGACAGCGCGGTCGCCGGCGCCTTGACGGGACCGACGCCGATGATCTCGGTCTTCAGTCCCAGCAAATCGCGAACTGCAATCAGTCCGCATACCCCTGAGCCCATGCCCACGCCCACGTACACCGCATCCAATTCGCCGCCGCCGCGAAATAGCTCCAGCGCGTAGCTGGCGACGCCGGCGATGAGATCCCGATGAAAGGAGGGCACAAAATGTAAGTCCTCGGCACCGGACACCCGAAAGGCCTCATGCCTGGCCTCGTCGAAGTCCCGCCCGAATTCCACCAGCTTGGCGCCGAATCCGGCGATCGCCGAATTCTGATCCGGAGAATTGCCGGCCGGCACGTAGATCGTCGCAGGAATCCCGGCGCGCGCGGCGGCGAATGCAATCGATTGACCGTGATTGCCCCGCGTCGCGGTTATCACACCCGCAACATTGGGCAACGAGCGGCACAGTCGGTCCAAGTACACGATGCCGCCGCGAACCTTGAACGCACCGGTGGGCGTGTGATTCTCATGCTTCACGCGCACGCTGCATCCGGTGCGACGCTTCAGTTTTGGCCAGGCGTATAAAGGCGTTGGCGGCATCACGCGATAGACCAGTTCCGCGGCGCTTTCCAGCTCCTGCAACTCAAACGTAATCGTGGGGTCAAGCATCTAACTCGCTCACTTATTACAGCAGCCGCGCTGCTCTTGGATCGGCGGACAGGCGACGGTGCCGTAGGAACAAAACACACAACAGTCGCCGGTGTTGGGGCGCAGCAGGGTTTTGCAGCCGCAGCATTCGTAGAAATACTGACAGGCGTCGGTAGGCATGGTCTCCTCGCGACTTTGGTCACACACCGGGCAGGTGATGATTGATTGCAATATGACTTCGCTCACGCTTTGCCTGTTTCAACCGTCGGAAGATGTCTAGACTACATGGACCCGCTCGATTAGGCCTGTCATTTGTAGGACCACCCTTATAGGAGGAATTCAGTGCAGAATCCGCAAGCCTGGAATCGTTGGTTGAGCGCTACCGCGCTGGGGGCACTGCTGATGTCAGGCGCCTCGTTCTCGTCCGGCGCCGCGCGCGTCGATGATTTGGTGCCGCAAACACCGGCAGCATTTCTGCCCGGCGGCATGCTGGGAATCCAGCTCGGCGGTTCCTGGGGCGAGAGCAAACATAATCCTTCGTTGCAGCAATGGACCTGCCAGCCGATTGCGGACGCCAGCGATTTTGATGAGGTGTGTTTCTTCCGAACCTCCGCGGCAAGCCGCGTCGCCGGGGCGCAAATCCACGACGGATTCATGGTACGCAAGGATGATCATGTGGTCCTGGTCGGCACCGGCATCAGCATCAAGAACGCCGACGATCCTCTTGCCGAATCCGTGGTGCAATCGTTTCAGTCGCAGGTCCACTCGGCATTTCAGCACACGGGCGACAACGTTTTATTCGTGAAACTTCCGGCACGACACCTGACGGCCGATGAGCTCGAGGGTTATTCAAAAAGAGCGCCGGTACTGCTGGTGCAGCTCGAGGCGAAGAGCCATGAGCTTGCGGTACTGTACGGTTATCTCGGACCGGTCAATGCCTTTGGAGCGCTGACTTCCGATTAGCGCCCTGGCGCTCGCCAATAAAATAACGGACTATCGCAGCAGTGAGTCCACTGCTGCTAGTTGCTGGTGCGGGCCTGATCGCGGGCATGATGAATGCACTCGCCGGAGGCGGCTCTTTTGTCACCTTGCCGGCATTGATTGCCGTCGGCGTACCCTCCGTGACGGCGAATACCACCAGCACCGTGGCGCTGTTCCCGGGGCAACTGACCAGTGCTTGGACGTATCGCGACGGCTTAGGCCCCATCGGCCCGGTCTCGCTGCAAAGGTTGCTGCTCGCCACATTCGTCGGTGGCGTGATCGGCGCGCTACTGCTGCTGCGCACGCCCATCACGGCGTTCGATGTCATCTTGCCGTGGCTGTTGGCGATTGCCACCCTGACGCTGACCTTCGGACGTCAACTCGGAGAAGCTTGGCGGAGCCGATGGCACATCAGCGCGCCGCTCGTGGTGGTGATGCAGTTCGGCCTCGGCATCTATGGCGGCTATTTCGGCGGCGGCGTCGGCATCATGATGATGGCCGTGTGGAGTTTACTGAGCGACCGCACTCTGAAAAGCTTCAATGCGCCGCGCACCCTGCTGGTCTGCGCGGCCAACACGGTGGCTGTCTTTATTTTCATCGCGGCGAACGCCGTGAGATGGCGCGAGGCGCTGGTCATGCTGGCCGGAGCCGTTGTCGGCGGCTACTGTGGGGCAAACATCGGCCGCCGCGCCCCCGCCGGCGTCATACGCGTCGG
>DATHFW010000073.1:0-6062 GCA_035317945.1 Steroidobacteraceae bacterium
TGCTCTCGCAACTGCCGAAACTGAGCGATGGTCTTAGCAGAGCTCATGAGCCGTCCTAGATCAGTTAGTAAATCGTTCTTGCCGGGCACCAACCAAATTCGTGTACACGAAGGAAAACGTGTCGATGCACAAGGCGCGAAGTCTTGGCTTTGATTTTCCCCGCATGCCCAGCAACACTCCCTGTCGTATCAGCTGAAAGGTATCATTAGGCCCAAGGCTCAGACTAATAATGGGTCACGTTTAAACAACCCCATGGCGGTTCCGTCCACTTCTAAGAAAAATAGGCGTAGGAAGAAGATCGCCCGCATTGCGATGGAGGCAAATCGCAGCCGCATAAATACAATATCTCTGCGCCTCGCTCTGCCGTGCGCGTAGAGTGGCCGACGGCGCCAGGTACTTTCAGGCGGTCTCGGCATCCTTTTTGCTGATTCGGCATGAACCCACTCGGGCGCTCGCCAACTTCATCTCGTTTGGCATGCAACGAAGCGTGACGAATTTCTCGGAGACATAAATACTAGTAAGGGTAAATTGGCGGTACCGTGCAATGGACTTGCCAAGTGCGGACGCAATTTTCGCGAGCGGGCCTTGCGTCAGCGCTAGCGCTTCCCAAGAGTGAAAGGACTCCACATGGGCCTGTATTTTCGAAAAAGCGTGCGAATGGGCCTGTTTCGCGTCAATTTCTCTCGCTCCGGGATCGGGCTGTCGGCAGGCATCCCAGGATTTCGAATCGGAACTGGGCCGCGTGAAAACTATATTCAGATGGGTGCCCACGGGATCTATTATCGTGCCGCCTTACCTTCTCATGCTCGCGCCGCGTCACCTCGAGAGACCCTGCAACCGACCGCCCGTCCGCCCGGCGGACACGAGTCTAATCCACCGATTCCCGCCGGAACGCTTGGCGATTTTCACGTTATCGAGTCACCAGAACTGCGGACACCTGCGGCAAATCGCTAGAGCGATGCCAGAGTTTTGCGCAATAAGGCCGATCGAGCCTGACGAATTCGATGTCTGGCTCAGCGGGAGAGGTCCAACTACTGGGCCTGCCGATCGTCAGACCGGGTACGCCTCGATGATGGTGACATTGGCAATGCCGCCGCCTTCACACATCGTCTGCAATCCATAGCGTTTGCCGCGCGCCCGAAGCGCATGCACCAGGGTCGCCATCAGCTTGGTTCCCGACGCGCCGAGCGGATGACCCAAGGCGATCGCCCCGCCATTGACATTGAGTTTCTCGGGATCTGCATGCATCTCCTGCAGCCATGCGAGCGGCACCGGTGCGAATGCCTCATTGACTTCATAGAGATCGATTTCGTCAATGGACAGACCGGTCTTCTCGAGGGCGCGGCGCGTGGCGCGCAGCGGCTCTTCCAGCATGATCACCGGATCACCCGCGGTGACGGTGAGGTCGTGAATCCGCGCGATCGGGGTGAGGCGATGGGCTTTCAGCGCGCGCTCGCTGACGATGAGCGCCGCGGAAGCACCATCGCAAATTTGGCTGGCGTTTGCGGCGGAGATCACGCCACCCTCCTGCAGCAGCTTGACCGCACCGATGGATTCGAGTGAAGCATCGAATCGAATTCCCTCATCCTGCACGTGATGGGTGGTTCCGCCCTCAGTCTGCACGGCGATTGGCACGATCTCGTTCTCGAAAGCCCCGGCCTTGGTCGCGGCAGCCGCGCGCTGATGGCTTCGGAGGGAAAATTGGTCCAGCACCGCGCGAGTGAGCGCGTATTTGCGCGCAATCATCTCCGCGCCCTTGAACTGGCTGAACTCCGTCACACCGTAGCGAGCGGCGATCCGCGGACTGACCGGACCAGTGCCGATGCCGGCTTTCGCGTGCAGGCTGAGATTGCTCATCATCGGCACCCGCGACATGCTTTCTGCGCCGGCCGCGATGATCATGTCTTGAGTGCCCGACATGACCGCCTGCGCGGCAAACTGAATTGCCTGCTGCGAGCTGCCGCATTGCCGGTCGATGGTCACGGCCGGCACGCTGTCCGGCAACCGGGATGCCAGAACGGCATTGCGCGCAAATGCGAAGGACTGCTCGCCGGCCTGCGTCACACAGCCCAAGATCACATCGTCGATCGCGTTGGGATCGATGCGGGTCCGATCCACCAGCGCGTTCAACACCTCCGCCGCCAAGTCCGCGGGATGCCAGCCCGCCAGCTTCCCGTTGCGCCGGCCGCCGGCAGTCCTCAACGCATCGACGATGTAAGCCTCCGCCACTTATTGGCCTCCTTCAAAACGCGGCTTGCGCTTGGCCACAAAGGCCGCGACCCCTTCCTGCCCTTCGTAGCCGGCGCTCGCGCTGCAGATGGCGCGCGCTTCGCGCTCCAGATGAGTTTCCAAAGTGCCGGCGGAACTCTCGAGCAAAAGATTGCGCGCGAGTCCCACGGCGCCGACCGCCGTTTGCGAGAGGCGTTGCGCCGTCGCGGCGCCCTCCTCTGCCAAGGTCTTCCCATCCAAGACTCGGGTGACGAGTCCCATGAACTCCGCCTCGGCGGCGAGCACCCGGCGATTGGAGAGAATCAGGTCTTGCGCTTTGCGCAAGCCCACCAGACGCGGCAGCAGCCAGGTCAATCCCCCATCCGGGGACAGCCCGACGGCCGGGTAGCCCACGGTGAAATGTGCGCTGTCTGCCGCGAGGACCACATCGCCCAGCAAGGCAAGACTCATTCCCGCGCCCGCCGCCGGACCATTGACCAATACCAGCAGCGGCTTCGGCATTCGAGCGAATCGAGAAATGGCCAAGTGCAAGGTGCCTGCCAGGCGACTGAGCAAGGCGGGCATCCGCTCGCCGGCGTCGGCAAACTCGGCCAGGTCGCCTCCCGCGCAAAACATGCAGCCTGCGCCGGTCAGCATCACGCAGCGAATTCCGGAATCCGCGTCGCAGCGGATGGCGATGTCCAACAGTGCTTGTGCCATGTCCAAATTGATCGAGTTCGCGTGATCCGGACGATTGAGCGTCACCGACGCGATGGAGGAGTCCACGCTGAAGCGCACCGGACTTTCATTCACTGACATTGCTGCATCGCTCCTCGAGCCAATGCGGCCAGCCGGGGAAAGGCCTGGGCTCTCGCGCCGGCATTCGCCGATACCGCTGTACCACGCAACACCCGCCCCTTGATGCCGTGGAATATGGCGGCCAAACGGAAGAAATTGAATGCCAGGTAGAAATTATAGTCGGCTATCGATGCGCGGCCGGTGCGTTCGCAGTAGGCCGCGAGGTAATCACTCTCGGACGGAATGCGCAAGGCGCGGATGTCGGCACCGCCTAAGCCCGCCACGATATCGGGCGGCATGCGATACATGATGGCGTGATAGGCAAAGTCCGCCAAGGGATCTCCGAGGGTGGACAACTCCCAATCCAAGACCGCCACCACGATGGGCTTGGTGGGATGGAAGATCAGATTGTCGCAGCGAAAGTCTCCGTGCACGATCGATGATCCTTGATGGCGCGGGGCATGCGCGGGAAGCCACTCAATCAGGGCATCCATGTCGGCATCGCGCCCGGCCTCGGTGTCGGCCAGATACTGCTGGGTCAGCCGGCCAATCTGCCTCAGCAAATAATTCCCCGGCTTTCCGAAATCGCCGAGATGGATCGCCTCAAAGTCCACCTGGTGCAATTTAGCGAGGGTGGCATTCATGGCGTCAAAGTACGCCGCCCGTTCCAAATCCGGCACCTGAGGCAGGGTGGCATCCCAAAACACCCGGCCCTCGATCAGCTCCATGACATAGAACTGGGTGCCGATGATGTTTTCATCGGCGCATAGGGCATGCACGGCGGGGACGGGAAACTGCACGCGATGCAACGCGGTCAGCACGCGCGCCTCGCGTTTGACGTCATGCGCACCCGGCAGCAGATTGCCCGGGGGGCGGCGCCGCAGCACGTAGGACTTGTGCGGGGTACGCAGTTGATACGTGGGATTGGATTGGCCGCCTTTGAACTGCTCCACTGTCAGGGGGCCTTGAAACTCGGCGACGTGCGCCGTCAGCCAGCGAAGCAGCGCCCCCTCATCGAAGCGAAATTCGGGACGCACCGCCGTGGTTCCCGCATAGCAGTGCGCCGGCACGCTCAATGGCGCACCGTCCAATCCCGTTTGATTTTTTTCGCCAGCGCCCACTTATGAACCTCGGTCGGTCCGTCGTAGATCCGGAAGGCGCGAACCTCGCGAAAAACCTGCTCGACGATCGTATCTTCGGTCAGTCCGGAACCTCCCATCACCTGCACGCACCGGTCTGCGACCCGCATGAGCCCTTCCGAGACCGCCACCTTGGTCATGGAGCTTTCGGTAACCGCCGGCGAACCGGCATCGATCATGTCGGCGCACCATTCGATCATCAGTTGCGCCTGCTGCAATTCGATCAGATTCTCGGCCAGCATGAAGCCGACCCCTTCGTGATCGATCAACACCTTGCCAAAGGCTTCGCGCCGACTGGCGTAGTCGATGGCGATGCCATGCGCTCGGGTGCAGGCGCCGAGCCATCGCATGCAATGCGACAGCCTGGCCGGCGCCAGGCGCATTTGAGCGTATTTGAAACCCTCGCCGCTCTGTCCCAGCATCTGCCCCTGCGGGATGCGCAGATTCTCGATGCTCAAGGTGGCATGCCCACCCGGCATGGAGGTGGCCATCGTGCGCGGTATGCGCTCGATGCGAATCGCGGGGTTGGGCAAGTCGATCAGGAATAGACAGGCCCCCTCATCGGACTGCGCCAGCAGGATGCCGATGCGCGCGCCTTGGACCCCGGTGATGAAGGCCTTGCGGCCATTGACGATCCACTGATCCCCGTCCCGTGTCGCTGTGGTCTTCATCATCGAGGGATCGGAGCCTGCGCCGCCCTCTTCTGCCGGTTCCGTCATCAAGAACGCGGACCGCACCTGCCCGTCGAGCAAAGGCGCCAAAAATCGCTGCTTGATCGACGGGGAAGCGATCTTCCCCAATAAAAACATGTTGCCTTCATCCGGAGCGGCCGTGTTGCACGCCGGCGGACCGAGCGGTGACAGGCCTGTCTTCATCAACACCAACGCGGTTTCACGCTGCGTCAGATGCTCGCCGTTTGGCAGGACATGGGGCGTCAGAACGCCGGCATTTCGCGCCAATTGCTTAAGCTCGGCAACCAACTCGTCGGTCGGAGCACCGTGAGAGTCCCGCCTGGAGTCTCGTTCATAGGGAATGACGGCATGCCGGATGAAATCCTCGACCCTTCGTGCAAT
This sequence comes from Steroidobacteraceae bacterium, assembly GCA_035317945.1. Classification (GTDB taxonomy): domain Bacteria; phylum Pseudomonadota; class Gammaproteobacteria; order Steroidobacterales; family Steroidobacteraceae; genus Bog-1198. The sequence goes on from DATHFW010000073.1 coordinate 5,219, forward strand.
GGCCGCCGCACGCTCCGAAGGCGCTGCATTCACTTGGGCGCTCGAGGCACCAAGACCGCTTTGATGCAGTCGCCCGACGTTTGCGAGGCCACCGCCTCATTGATGGCGTCGAGCGGAAATTTGCGAATCAGGCGCTCAAACGGGAATCGGCCCGCGGCGTGATGGGCGATGAGTTCGGGTATGAAAGTATCCAAGTCGCTGTCGCCCTCGATGATGCCGTGGATGCGGTGGCCGTACGTGATGAGCGTGGCCAAGTTGATGGACACCGCGCTTTCCGGGCGCGGCGGCACGCCGACCAGCCCGAGCAAGCCGCGACTGCACAGCGACCCCAAGGCGGTTTCGACCACCTGTTCACGGCCGCTGGTCTCGAAGGCGAATTCGACGCCGTCGGGCAATAGTTCGCGAATCGCCTTGCCGACATCGTTGCCGGCGGGATCAATGGCATGCGTAGCGCCGAGAGACAGCGCCATCGCGCGCCTGGCCGCAACCGGCTCAACCAAGATGATCGTGGCGCAACCGCGAATGACGGCGCCCATCACGGCGGCGAGACCCACAGGGCCGCCGCCAAAGATGGCAATGGATGAGCCGGCCGGACAAGCCAGAGAGCGCATCACGCCACCCGCACCGGTTTGCAGTCCGCATCCGAGCGGGCCGAGCAGCTCGATGGGTGCCGCGGCCGCCTCGACCTTGACCACATTGCGTTCCCGCGTCAGCACATGGCTCGCGAACGACGACTGGCCGAAGAAATGAGCGGAGACCGGCTTGCCGTCGATGCGTATTCCCGAAGAGCCGTCGGGCCGGCCACCTGCGTAGTTCAGCAAGGGAAACTGCCGACAATACGAAG
>DATHFW010000074.1:0-6287 GCA_035317945.1 Steroidobacteraceae bacterium
TCGTCGAGTTCTTGTATGCGATAGCTTGATCGGTCCGGGGTCGGCGGCGATTGCCGCCGGCCCCGTGCGGCGGCATACAATGCCGCCATGAATCATACGAAGCCCAAACCCGAGACCCTCTCGGAAGACGATGTTCGCGCCTGCGTGCGCGTACTGCGCGCGATCGAGGCCGACCGATCTCACCTCGCCCATCTGGCGCTGGAGCAGCGGCGCGAACTGCTGATGCTCGCAGGCCTGGTCACGAAACCTGAGCGCCACGATGTCACGCGCATGGCCAAGGCGTTTCGGCGCGCCAAGCGCGAGGTCACGAAGGAACATGACCGGCGGATCATCGAGCGCGCGGGCCTGCGCATCCAGCGCCGCTCCAAAACATATGCGCCGCTCTGGCTCGAGCGGCCGAAACCCGACGCACTTCATGATCGCCCCGAATTTCACCAGGAGCGCAACTGCTATATCTGCAAGAAAGCCTTTGCGACGATGCATTGCTATTACGACTCGATGTGCGAGGCGTGCGGCGACTTGAACTATGCCAAGCGCGAGCAGACCGCCGATCTGAGCGGCCACTACGCGCTCATCACCGGCGCGCGCGTCAAGATCGGCTTTCAAGCCTCCCTCAAACTCCTGCGGGCCGGCGCGCATGTCATCGTCACCACCCGCTTTCCCGTCGATGCCGTCGATCGCTATGCGAAGGAGGCGGACTACGCCCACTTTCACGAGCGCCTGCAGATCTACGGCCTGGATTTGCGGCACACACCGAGCGTCGAGCTCTTCACGCAATTCTTGCTCGAGCGGCTGCCGCGTCTCGACCATATTCTGAATAACGCCTGCCAGACCGTGCGTCGACCGGCGGGCTTTTTCCAACACCTGCTTGCCCGAGAAAGCGAATCCATCGGCAAGCTTCCTGTCAGCTGGCAGGCTCCGCTCGCGAGTCACGAACAGTTACGGCAAAGCATCGAAGGATCGCGGGCGCAAGGTCATGACAGCCTCGTCGCGACGGCGCGGCAGCCGGGCGAGGGGCTGTTGCACAGCGCGGCGCTCTCGCAACGGCGCTACCTCGATGAGGACTATCGAAACGGCGAGGCGCTGTTCCCGGCCGATCGATACGACGAGGATCTGCAACAGGTGGATCTGCGCGAGGTCAACAGCTGGCGCTTGCGCATGCATGAAGTCGAGACACCGGAACTTCTCGAGGTGCAGCTGGTGAACGCTATTGCGCCGTTTGTCCTCAACGCTCGTCTCAAGCCGCTCATGCTGCGCACCCCGGAGCGTCACAAACATGTCGTCAACGTGAGCGCGGTGGAGGGCCAGTTCTACCGCACCACCAAGACCGACAAGCACCCACATACCAATATGGCAAAGGCAGCGCTCAACATGATGACGCGCACCAGCGCGGCGGATTTCGTGAAGGACGGCATCCATATGAATGCCGTCGACACCGGATGGGTGACCGACGAGGACCCCGTAGCGCATGCGGTCCGCAAGGCGAACCTAGGCTTCGCGCCGCCGCTCGACATCATTGACGGTGCCGCGCGCATTGTCGATCCGATATTCACAGGCAGGCTGACGGGCGCGCACGTGTGGGGACAGTTCCTGAAGGATTACAAACCGGCACCTTGGTAGCCGCGTTTGGCGGCGCACAAGATGACTGGTTTCGGCAGCGACCATAGTCCGCATTCAGGAGAGGTGATCGTGATAAAGCAAAGGCCCCGTTCAAGAGCCGCAGGTTTGGTCCGCAGTTTGATCGTCTGCGGCATGGCGGTTTCATGCGCTGCCAGCGGCGACGAGGCCTTGCCGCCGCAGACCGGATTCCTCTTCTGGACGCCGGCGCAACAGCGCATCGGTTATCGCAGCATCGAAAAAATATTTCCGACTCGGACCGTGAAGAATGGCGCAACCGTTTTTCCCTTGGTCAGCAACCCGCAGAAATTCGATGTGACTTATCGCTTCGAGGGATCGGACTGGGGCACCGCGAAATTCATGCAGGCCAATCAGGTGGCCGGCCTGCTCGTCATCAAACACGGAAAGATCGAGCTGGAGCGCTACGGGCTGGGTGAGACGCCGCAAGATCGATGGACTTCATTTTCCGTGGGCAAGTCCGTCACCTCAACGCTCATCGGCGCGGCGATCAAGGATGGATACATCAAGGGGCTGGACGCCGGGGTGGTCGACTACCTGCCGGCCCTCAAAGGCAGCGCCTACGACGGCGTCACGATCCGGCAACTGCTGACGATGACCAGCGGCGCCAAGTGGAACGAGGACTATTCCGACCCGAAATCCGATGTCAATCAATTTGCGCTGACTGAGCCCGCTGCCGATGGCGAGAATCCCATCGTCGCCTACATGGCGAAGTTGCCCCGGGAAGCCCCGCCCGGCGCCAAATGGGTCTACAAGACCGGCGAATCCGATTTGATCGGTGTACTGCTGGCGCGCGCCACGCACAAGCATCCCGCCGATTACTTGTCGGAAAAAATCTGGTCGAAATTCGGCATGGAAAAGGACGCGGTTTGGATGCTCGATCGCGCGGGCGAAGAACTCGGAGGGTGCTGCATTTCCATGACGCTGCGGGACTATGGCCGCTTTGGCCTGTTCTTCAGGCGCGGCGGTAAGATTGGCGACACCAGCATTCTTCCGGATGGCTGGGTCGCGCAGGCAACGCGCCAGCAGCAACCCGGCTATGGATTCCAATGGTGGGTGCATGACGATGGTTCCTACGAAGCGGTAGGAATTTTCGGTCAGGCGATTTTGATCAATCCGGCCGAGGATCTCATCATCGTGACGTCGAGCGCCTGGCCGCAAGCCGATGCGCCCCAGTTCTATGCCGTCAGCAAGGCGTACTTCGCGGCGGTAACCAAGGCGCTGCACGCGCACTGAAATCAACGGCCATGCTGTTATAGGGGTCTTGTCCTACGCCGTTCTGCGCGCCTGACTACTGCCAGGCGAGGTGCAATCGCGGCATTCTTGTATGTGTTGACACACTGAGGGCCTGAACGATGAAACATGACACGCAAATTCAGCAAGAGGTTATCGCCGAGCTCGATCGAGACGAGAATGTTCCCGCCGGCGCAGTAGGCGTGGAAGTCCATCACGGGGTCGTGAAACTTGCCGGCCGCATCAACGACGACACCACCAAAAAGAGCGCGGTGCTGGACGCTCGCCGCGTTGACGGCGTCACCGGAATCATTTTGGACATGGGCGTGCAGAAGCGCTGATCCCATGAACGAAGAAGCGCTCAACTTAAGCATACGCAAGTTTCTAAAAATGGTCGGGATCAGTTCGCAGCGGGAAATTGAGCACGCCGTGGCCAAAGCGACCGCAGAGGGCGGCATCGCAGGCACAGAATCATTCCCGGCAAAAATGAGGCTGGAAGTTGCCGGACTCAAGATAAACGTGGAGTTCAGCGGCGATATCACGCTGACGTGAGACAGTCGGTTAAGGCTTCGGCCGCGATCTCAAAGGAGCGCAGCCGCGCCGCGTGATCGAAGATTTGAGAAGTGATCATCAACTCATCCGCGCCGGTCTGCTTGATGAAATTGTGCAGATCCTCGCGAACCATCTCGGGAGTGCCGATCGAAGCGCACGACAATACCTGATCGAGGATAGCCCGTTCCTGCGGCCCGAGGCCCTCGGCGTAGCCTTCGGCGGGCGGCTGCAGTTGCGAAGGACGGCCGCTGCGCAGATTCACGAATGCCTGCTGCATCGAGCTTGCCAGGAATTTCGCTCGCTCCAGAGAGTCGGCACCGAATACGTTGAAGCCCAGCATCACGTACGGCTCGGCAAGATCCCGCGAGGGCCGAAACTCGCCGCGGTACAGCTCGATGGCGGGGATCATCTGCGCCGGCGCAAAATGCGAGGCGAACGCAAAGGGAAGCCCAAACACTGCGGCAACCTGCGCACCGAACAGACTCGAACCCAAGATCCACAGTGGCACGTTGAGGCCGGTTCCGGGCACCGCGCGCACTGCCTGTCGGGGCGAAACCGATAAATAATCGGCGAGCTCCTGAACATCGCGCGGAAACTCATTGGGGTCTGAGGACAAATTGCGGCGCAACGCCTGCGCAGTGCGCTGGTCGGAGCCGGGCGCCCGGCCCAGTCCCAAATCGATGCGCCCGGGGTACAGTGATTCAAGCGTGCCGAATTGCTCGGCAATAACGAGCGGGGAGTGGTTGGGGAGCATGATTCCGCCCGCGCCGACGCGAATCGTGGAGGTGCCCCCGGCAACATGGCCAATCAGTACCGCGGTCGCTGCGCTTGCGATTCCCGGCATCCCGTGATGCTCGGCAAGCCAAAAACGCCGATAGCCCCAACGCTCGGCGTGGCGCGCCAGGTCGAGCGTGTTCCTAAAGGAGTGGGCCGCATCGCTTCCCTGTGTGATGGGCGAGAGATCAAGGAGGGAAAATGGGGTCATGCAGCGTAGGTGGGGGCACCCTCAACCATTCTCAACCAACAGATTGCTGCTATTTCTTGCGAATCGTGGCCATGATTTTTGTCCACTCCTTGCCCACCCCAACGCACTTCTCTTGCGTGTAGAACGATTCATGCTCGGAGATTTGTTTCTTCATCATGTCCCATCCCTCCTGCACGTAAGCGGATTGGTCGGGACCGCCGCTGGTGCGCATCTTGTCGAAAATCGACTTGGCGGATTCCTCGGCACTTTGATCGCTCTTGGCAAGAAACCCCTTCTTGACGCAAAGATCGTACTGGGTGGCCGTCCCGCCGACCAAGATACCGAATTGCCGGGCTTGTCCTTGATCTTGAGTTGCCGTTGCCGTCGCGGGAGCATTTTGAGCATTGGCCGTGCTGCCCCACATGATCAATCCCAAACTGAGGAGTTTCTTCATTGATTTAGATTCCGCTGGTGTACGACGCATGTCGGACAATCTCAGATTTGTCCCGTCCGGGCAAATCCTGGACGCCCACAACGCGAATTTACCTCGCTGGCGCCGTATTCTGAACGCTAAACTCTCTCGATCATGAATATCGTTGGGCCGAAGCAGCGGGGAGGAATTGGCGTAGTTCTGGCGATTGTCGCTCTCGATTTCGCTGGTATCGGACTGACCTTGCCCATCATTCCGCGCTTGCTGAGCGACGTCGCGCACACGACCGATCTCGGCTGGCGATTCGGCGCTTTCTTGAGTTTGTACGCGCTCATGCAATTCGTCTTTTCGCCGATCTTGGGGATCTGGAGCGACCGAGTCGGTAGGATGGCATCACTTTCTTGGTGACCTTGTTGTCCATTGTCGGGCCGCTGGCAATCAGCTCGCTCTATTTCGCCTATCGTGTGAGCTTTCCAGGCCTGGTCTGGATTGCCGGCGCGGCGCTTTATCTCCTCACCGTCCCTGTTCTTTTGCGCCTGCCGGCAAGAGCCCCCGCCGCCGCGAACGCCTGATCAATCAATGCGGCCGCTCAAGCCTGCTTCAGATGAATGGAGCCGTCCCCGGTGTGGATGGTGAGTGTCGAGCCGCCGCCGTTCATTTTGCCGCGGACCCGCGATTTGCTGATGATTCCTTCCATCGTAATCGGGATGTCCGAGCTGATGTGTCCGTCCCCCGTGCTGGCGTCGATATCTACGGGCAGATCTCCCGGTAGTGCCACGTCAATGCTGCCGTCGCCCGAGGTGATGCTCCAGGTTGAATCCAATTTGGAGCCGTGAAGCGCCTCCACGCCCACGCTGCCGTCGCCGCTCCTGGCGCTCAGCACATCAAACCGTCCCGTGAGACGGATGCGGCCGTCGCCGGAGCTGGCATCGCATTTGCCATCGAGATTGCTGCCTTCAATGGTGCCATCGCCGGTGTGCAAGCGGACCGCGCCCTTGAGGGAACTGACGGTGATACTGCCGTCGCCGCTGCGCAGATCAATGGTGCCCGACAGGTCATTGGCCTTGATGGAGCCGTCACCCGTTCCGACTTGCAGGTCCGCGTTCTTCGGCATGCGAACCTCGATACGCAATGTTCTGCTCGTGCCGATGGCGAAGTGCCATTTGTTCGGAATGCGGGCGGTCAGCTCGACCCGATCGCCCTGCTGGTTGGATTCGATCTGCAGAGACTCATTCAGTACATAGCCGTGATATTCAACGCGAAATTCAACCTGCTGGGTATCGCCGGTGGTAACACGGACGCTGCCGTCGTTCGTGTCGACGCGCACGCTGGCGCGATTCGAGACCGTGAAGGATTTGGCGTAGTCATCCGCATGAACAGGGGCGGCAAACAGCCCGGCGGCGAGAAGCGCCATGCCGATGATTGCCGAGCTATGAGTGCTGGTTCTTTTATATGAAGGAGTCATTACCAAAG
>DATHFW010000075.1:0-2657 GCA_035317945.1 Steroidobacteraceae bacterium
GTCGGCGTCGAACCACCAGATCGCCGGGAATCCCGACAACCCGTATTTCGGCAACTCGGTTGGCCGGCCAAAGCGATCCCAGCGCGCGGTCCGCACCTTCGGGTAATTCCATTGCGGCACGACGTAGTGATTCCACAGCAGCACGCGATCGAGCGCCTTGGTCGCCGCGACCAGATCGTCACGGTCTTTGGTGAAAATGACGCGCTCTATCAGCTTGTCGACCGCCGGATTCTTGATTCCGATGATGTTGCGCGAGCCTGCCGCATCGGCGGCCTGCGATCCCCAATATTCGCGCTGTTCGTTGCCCGGTGACAATGATTCCGGCCAGCTCGATACGACGACATCGAAATCCCAGCTCCGCAGCCGGTTTTCAAATTGAGTGGGATCGATGGTGCGCACGCTCACGGCAATGCCCAGACGCTCCAGCGATGGCTTGAAGAACAGCATCACGCGCTCGAAGCTCGGATCCTCGACCAGCAATTCAAGCGCGAATTGCGTGCCGGTCTTGCTATCAACCAGCTTGCGATCGCGCACTTCGTAACCGGCTTCCTTGAGCAGGCGCAGCGCTTCGCGCAAATTATCGCGCACGGCCTCCGGGCTGCCGCCGACCGGATTGGTATAGGCCGTCGTGAACACCTCCGCCGGCACTTGCGCGCGAACGGTTTCGAGGATCTCCAGTTCCTTGCCCTGCGGCAGGCCGCTGGATGCGAGTTCGGTGCCGTCGAAATAGCTGCTGACGCGCTTATACTGATTGAAGAAAATCTGCTTGTTCATTTCCTCGAAATCGAACGCGAAATTTAACGCGCGGCGCACCCGGGGATCACTGAATTTTTCGCGGCGGATATTCAGCGCGAAGGCCTGCATCACGCCGGAACTGCGGTTCGGAAATTCTTCCAGCAGCACCCGCTTTTCCCCCACGGCCGGGAAATCATAAGCAGTGGCCCAGTTCTTGGCACTGTTTTCAGTGCGCCAATCGACCTGATCGGCCTTGAAAGCCTCGAGCGCCACCGTCGAGTCACGGAAATACTCGTAACGCAACTCGTCGAAATTATTGCGCCCGACATTGACGTTGATATCTCGTCCCCAATAGTCCTTGACCCGCTCCAGCACGATCGTCCGGCCCGGCACAAATTCCTTGATGCGGTAGGCACTGCAGCCAAGCGGCTTCTCCAGCGTGGTCGCAGAGACGTCGCGCTTGCGACCTTCGCTGTCGGCTCCTTCCCACCAATGCTTCGGCAGCACCGTCAATTGACCGACGATTTGCGGCAGTTCGCGGTTGCCCGGCGCATCAAAGGTGAATTTTATATCGCGCTCGCCGACCTTCTCCGCCTTCACCACGTGACGATAATAGGCGGAATATTGCGGATGATATTGCTTGAACGCATCCAGCGAGAAGATCACGTCCGCCGGCGTCACGGGCACGCCATCATGCCATTTCGCCTGTGCCCGCAGGCGATAGGTGACCGACGAGAAATCCTCGGGATAGCTGACAGTCTCGGCCAACGCGCCATATTCCGTCGAGACCTCGTCCAGCGCCGGCGTCGTCAGCGCTTCATAGATCAGCCCGGCAGCGGCCGCGTACGAGCCTTTGACGCCTGCAACCACCGAATTGAAATTGTCGAACGTTCCGATCAGAATCTGCCGCGCGACGCCCAGCTTGGGCGCATCCGGATTGACGTAATCGAAGCGCTTGAAATCGACGGGATATTTGACATCGCCAAACAGCGACAGGCCGTGGCGCCAGGCCGGTTCGCCGGCGGCCGTCTGCGCGTTGGCCGGGCTCACCGCCGGAAGGCCGGTTGCGGTTCCCAAAGCCGGGATGATCGTGGCGAAGGCGGCGCTCTGCAAAAGGTGTCGTCGGGTAATGGTCAAATGAAGAATCCCCGTGGGTACGGTGAGCTATTGAGGACGCATTATAAGGCAAGGTTTCGACCGATTATGTTGCTTTTTCCTCATGATACTAGCTTGTGAACGGCGGCTCTGCGGCGAAACGCCCCGCTATACAAGTGCACGACCGGCCCAAAAGTGCCCTCGCGACCGGGACGCAAAGCGGCCGGAATGCAAAAACGGCCAGGCAAAAGCCCGGCCGTTTGCAGTGAAAATTCGTTGGGAACCAAGGGCGTTAGTTCGCCGCCGTCGGCAACGGAAGCGGGTTGTCCGCAAGCGTGTGCAGATAGTCGATCACGTCGGCGCGTTCGCTGTCCTTCTGGATACCGGCAAAGCCCATCGCGGTGCCCGGGATGAAACCCTTGGGGTTGTTGATGAACAAATTGAGGTCCTGATAGGTCCACTTGCCGGGCTTGGCCTTCATCCCGGCGGAATAATTGAACCCGGGCTCGGTGCCACGTTCACGGCCGAGCACGCCGTAAAGGTTCGGGCCGACCTTGTTGGGGCCGCCCTTGGTGAAGTCGTGACAGGCGGCGCACTTCTTGGCTGCGGCGGCACCCTTTTCGACCGACGCGGTCTGCAGCAGTTTCTCGATCGGCTCGGACGGGGCGGCCGCGGCTTCCTTGCCGCCCGGCGCCTCTTCCTTCACCGCGATTTCGAAACCCGGCTTTGCCGGCAGTACGGGCGAAAAAATCGCGCCGGCGGCGAAGCTCGTCGCGAGCAGAACGAGGCAGGTGGCCAGAACGGCACCCATGATTTTATTGAGTTCG
>DATHFW010000076.1:0-13878 GCA_035317945.1 Steroidobacteraceae bacterium
CGATCGCCTCCGGAGTACTCACCACCGACACCGCGGAACAGGCGGTGGATCGGGCCGGCGGCAAGGCCGGCAACAAGGGTGCCGATGCCGCGCTGGTTGCCATCGAAATGGCAAATCTGTTGCGCCGCCTGGATAATTGAGTGGCTTCAGGGGACGTAAGCCATCGAGCCCGAAGTCTCGCGCGCCGCCTTGCGATGCAGGCCCTGTATCAGATTCAGATCAATCCGCTGCCGTGGCAGGACGTGCAACAGCAATTCGCCGCGGATCCCGAGGCGGACCGGGTCGACCGGGAGTACTTTCGCGAATTGATTGAGGCCGTAGCGCCCAATCGCGAGGCGCTGGATTTGCGGTTGTCCGCCCTGTGCGAGATTCCGCCTCAGGAACTGGATCCTATTGAACATGCGGTCCTGTGGCTGGGGCTGCATGAACTGCAGTCGTGCCCCGAATTGCCGTACCGGGTGGCGCTCGCCGAAGCGGTGCAACTGACCAAACAATTTGGCGCGACCGATGGGCACAAGTTCGTCAACGCCGTGTTGGACCGGGCCGCCAAGGAATCGCGACCGCACGAGTACGGTCGCCCGGTCGAGTGAGCCGATGAGTTCGCCGCCATCGGATCTCGGCGAATTCGACTTGATCCGCCGGTTTTTTATGCGGGGTGAGAGCCCGCGGCGCGAATCGGGCGTGATCTTGGGCATCGGCGATGACGCGGCGCTCCTCGATCTTCCCAAGGGCACGGATTTGGTGGCCGCCGTCGATACGATCGTTGCGGGCCGTCATTTTCCGGAAGACGCCGACGCCCGTTCCGTCGGTCATCGGGCGCTCGCAGTGAATTTAAGCGATATCGCCGCGATGGGCGCAACCCCCTTGTGGGCTACGCTGAGCCTGACAATGCCCAGTGTGGATGCTGCTTGGCTGGGCAGATTTGCGGCAGGATTTCTGGACCTTGCCGACGCGCACGCGGTTGCGCTGGTCGGCGGCGATACCACGCGCGGTCCGCTGACCGTCAGCGTACAGATCTTGGGGCACGTTCCGCACGGAACCGCACTGCGCCGAAGCGGCGCCCAGGCCGGCGATTTGTTGGCCGTGAGCGGCACGCTGGGGGATGCCGCCGCAGGCCTGGCAATGCTGCGCGCGTCATCGCCGAACGCCGGCAGCCGCGACGTGCACGAACTTATTCGTCGTTTTGACTACGCGGAGCCTCGGGTGCAGCTTGGCTTGTCGGCACGCGGTATTGCGAGCGCGGCGATGGACTTGTCCGACGGCCTGGTCGGAGACCTGCCGAAATTGGCGCAGGCCAGCGGCCTCGCTGCGCGCGTGAGCGTCGAACGGTTGCCGTTGTCGGCCGCCATGCGGGCGGCCGTCAGTGCCGAGCAAGCCCTTGATTGGGCCCTCGCCGGCGGCGATGACTACGAATTGTTGTTCGCGGTGCCTGCGACGCGTTTCGCCGCACTCAAGGCCGCGGCTGATCGATTGAACTTATTGTTGACCGCGATTGGTGAACTAAGCGCCGGCGCGGGCGTGACGTGGTCGCGAAATGGCAAGGAATTTGTACCCAGCGTCTCAGGTTTCGACCACTTCGCCCAAGCCTCGACCCAAATCACAGTTTAGGCGCAGCCACACCAGTATCCTCGTCGCATCGAAGTCGAATGACGCCCTGCTGCGCACGGTTACCCTTGACCAATACTCGTTCCGCCAGTCTTGCGAAAACCCAGCCGGGTCGTGGATCGTTGCCGGAAAAAATCGGCAAGTACGTGATCATCAACGAAGTAGGGCGCGGCAGTACCGGCGTCGTCTATCTCTCGCACGATCCGTACTACGGCCGCGATGTGGCCATCAAGGTCTACAACGTCGATGCCAGCGGCGATGAAAATCGCAAGCGCATTGCCCGCAAGATGTTTCTGTCCGAAGCGCACATGGTCGGCATGCTTCAGCATCCGAACATTCTGCCGATCTACGATGCCGGCGAGGAGAATGGTCACTGCTACATCGTGACCGAGCACGTGCACGGGGCACGCACCCTGGCCGCCTACTGCCGTCCTGACAATTTGCTGCGCATCGACGATGTGGTCGAGCTGGTATACAAGGCGGCGCGCGCGCTGCACTACGCGCACAGCCGCGGCGTGATTCATCGCGACATCAAACCCAGCAACATCATGCTCACTCTCGAGAGCGACGTGCGCATCATCGATTTCGGCATTGCGCTGGTGGCCGATTCTGAGATTTCACGGATCGAAGGAATTGCCGGCAGCCCGTCTTACATGTCTCCCGAGCAGGTCCAGTCGATCGAACTGACCAATCGTTCCGATCTGTATTCTCTGGGCGCCGTCATGTATGAGCTGCTGACGGGAAACAGGCCCTTCAGAGCCGGCAATTTACAGAAACTGCTGCACCAGATCGTATTTGCCACCCCGCCGCCGATTCATACGCTGCGTCCTGAGATTCCCGAGGAACTCGAGAACGTGACTGCGATGGCGCTGCAAAAAGATCCGGAGAAGCGCTACAAGACGGGTCTGGACTTCGCCGCCGAACTGACCCGTGTGCACCAGAAGTTGCGCGCACAGTACAACCGAATTGATCAGCAGGAACAGTTCAGCCTGCTGCGCAAGCTGAAGTTCTTCCATGAGTTTTCGCATGGCGAGATTTGGGAAGTGCTGCGTGCCAGCAGCTGGCAGGACTATGCGGACGCCGAGGAAATCGTCAAGGAAGGCGAGATGGACGATAGGTTCTACATCATTGTTCAGGGACGGGTCGGCGTGCAGCGCAACGGCAAGGCCTTGGGCTATTTGGAAAGCGGCGATTGCTTCGGCGAAACCAGCTATGTGCGCGGCGCGAAGCGCACCGCGACGATTTTCGCATCCGCTCCCGTTACCGTGATGAAAGTGAGTTCAACGCTGCTCGAGCAGGTGTCCGCGGAGTGTCAGCTGCGTTTCAACCAGGTATTCCTGCGCAGCATGATAGCCCGACTGCAAAGCGCGGAGCGCGGCGTCTCCTAAGCGCTTGGTTCCTTGTCGTGCTCAATCATGGCATAGGCCGAATGATTGTGAATCGACTCGAAATTTTCCGCCTCGACCACATAAGCGCAAATGCGCTTGTCCTTGTTGAGCGCCACCGCGACGTCCCGCACCGTGTCCTCGACGAATTTTGGATTGTCGTAGGCGCGCTCAGTGACGAATTTCTCGTCGGGGCGCTTCAAAATACCGTAAACCTCGCATGATGCTTCGCGCTCGGCGATTTCGATCAGTTCTTCCAGCCACATGTGCTCGACCAGGCGCGCCGTCAAGGTAATGTGCGATCTTTGATTGTGCGCGCCGTAGTCCGAGATTTCCTTCGAGCACGGGCATAAGCTGGTCGTCGGCACGACCACCTTGAGCCAGACTTCCGTTTTGCCGTTGCGGTGTTCGCCGAAAATCGTCGCCTGATAGTTCATCAGACTCTCGACGCCCGATATCGGGGCCTTCTTCATGACGAAGTAGGGGAAGGTCATCTCGATGTGGCCGGAGGTGGCATCCAGGTGCCCGGTCATTTCCGCCAGCATTTTGCCGAATGATTCGACCGAGATTTCCCGCTCGTGATGATGCAGAATCTCCACGAAACGCGACATGTGCGTGCCCTTGAAATTGTGCGGCAAATTCACGTACATGTTGAAATTCGCGATGGTGTGTTGTTCACCGCGCGACCGATCCTTCACTTTTACCGGGTGAAAGATGTCTTTGATGCCGACCTTGTTGATCGGAATCTGCCGCGTGTCGGCGTAGCCTTGGACGTCCTCCACGGGCTTCGCGTTGGGTTTTTTGGCGGGCACAGCGACGTTCATGTTTGTTTCCTACTGATGCGATCAAGCCCAGGATGGTGCCGAATTCGCATAACTCAAGAATTTTAGACCATTCGCCTCGATTTGGCTGGAGGCCGTGATGGTCGGCGGCGACCGACAGGCGGAAATCGCTGCAGCAACGCGGTTTTGGCGCCATATCGGCGCTATATCCCTCGAATGGGGGGCTAAACCCGCCGCTCGATCACATAAGAGGCGAGCCATGCCAGCACGTCGGCTGCCTTGCCCAGCGGCGCAAGCCTCTCGCAGGCCCGCTGTCTCAATTCACGAGCGTGGATCTTGGCGGCCTCGAGACCCAGCACACTGGGGTAGGTGGGCTTGGCGCGCGCCGCGTCTGCGCCGCTGGTTTTGCCGATCTCTTCGGTCTTGCCTTCGACGTCGAGAATGTCATCTTGGATTTGAAAGGCGAGACCGATGTCCTGCGAGTAGCCATCCAGTGCATCCCATGCGGCGTCACTTAAAGCAGGCGAGCAGGCTGCGGCCATGAGCACGCTGGCACGGATCAGTGCGCCGGTCTTGAGCCGGTGCATCGCCTCCAGTTCCTCGAGAGTCAGGGCGCGTCCGACGGCCGCCAAGTCGATGGCTTGGCCGCCCGCCATGCCTGCGGTGCCGCTGGCATCGGCGAGGATCTGAATCATTTTCAACCGCGCTTCTGCAGTCGTGCCGGCGGTGCGATCGCGGGAGAGAAGCGAAAAGGCCAGGACTTGCAGCGCGTCGCCCGCGAGGATGGCGGTTGCCTCGTCGAAGGCGCGGTGAGTCGTCGGTTGTCCGCGCCGCAAATCATCGTCGTCCATCGCCGGCAGATCGTCGTGAACCAGGGAATAGGAATGAATGAGTTCCACGGCAGCGGCCGGTGCATCCAACACGCCCACGGGGATATTCAACGCCTCTCCCGTGCAAAAGACGAGCAAGGGTCGCAAGCGCTTGCCTCCGCCCAGAACCGCATAGCGCTGCGCGGCGTGCAGCCGCTGCGGTACTAAATCCGCGGATGGAAGCGCGGCGTCGAGAATGGCGTGTACGCGTGATTGGTACCCGCGCATTCGCGCTTCCATCGCGTCCGCATTCACGTCTGGCTCAGCCGTTTTTCGATTCGTCGGGCATGAAGTCTTCAACCGCAGGTTCACCGGCCTTTTTCAGCAGGATCTCGACTTTCTGTTCAGCTTCCTTCAATGCGCTCTGGCAGGCGCGCGTCAACATGACGCCCCGCTCGAATGCCGCCAGAGATTCCTCCAGGGGTAAATCGCCGTGTTCCAAGCGTTCGACCAGCTCTTCCAGGTCGTGCATGGCTGTCTCGAAGTCGGGTGTTTCCGGTATAGCGGCTTTCGGTGTGGGCATGGTCAGGAACGGTACACATGCGCTTCGGCGGGGTCAAACGCGCCGCTCGTGTAGGACGCGGGCAGGAACATTGCCAAGTCGTGAGACGCGTCACAACCATGGGGCCGCTTGACGGCCCATTTTGGGTAACATTGCTGGTGGGAAGCTATATGCCAATTTCAATCAAATCAATGATCGCCTGCGGCTGCATCGCCGCCGTGGCCATGCTGACCGCGGCCTGCGAGCCCCGGCGCATTCCCCCGATGACGGTGTCGGATCTGATGGAAGATCGCGTTTTGCTCGATGGCGTGCTCATGAAGTGCAACCGTGAACCCGGCAAGGCCCGCTCGAATTCGGACTGCGTCAATGCACGAATCGCGATCGAGCGACTCGCTACGCGAGTCGACCCGGCCGCAGATGCAAAGCGGGTCGAGGACTTTGAGAAAAGCCGTGAGCAACTGCGGATGCTGCAGGATAAGCAGCGTCAGGAACAGGAAGCCAAAAACCCCAAGGTCGACGCGTATCACCTGCCCGTGATTCCGGTGGAACCGGCGCCACGGCCCAAGGATCCACAGTCGCCGACCGTCAGCCAGACGATCCCATAAGGTTCTGTCTCACTCTGCTGATAGGCGTCGTCTCGCCTTCAGCAACACATCCACCGCCTCGGGTCGATCGTCCCAATAATCCAGCCGTACTCTGCCATCGGGCAACTGCGTCACGGTGGCCGGCGCGGCGTTGAAGGTGCAGTACCACCCCGACGGCAGGACCACCGCATTGCGAGGTCTTCCCAAGCTGCGGTCGAAAACCAGATCCTCGCCGTCCAATCGGTAGCTCGCCGGCGCGGTATAGGTCTCCGCAATGCGCAGCCGCAATGTCTGTCCCTCCTTGACCGGCCCAAATGGAATTACGACGACGCGGGCGGTCGGTGCGACGGCCTCGCCGACATTGATTTTCGATGCCGTGAGTTCTGCGCCGCTCATCTCGAGCGTCTTGAGCTGCTCTCCCGTATCCAAGATGCTTGCGGCAGGGTGGCTTGCGACACTGCCTTCACGCACGACGTTCGCATAGCCGCTCACGCCTGTTCTTGATTCCGTGTAGTCGTGATACAGACTGAAGGCGTGCGTTTCAGGCTGCTGCAGAAAATACACGATCTCGCGATCCTGATGCGCGCGTTCCGACAACCGCTCCTGTTCCGTCTCCCCCGTGAACGGTGATTCCCAGCTGCGTTGCGCCGTCAAAGGCTTCGGCAGCGCCGCCTCACCCACCCGCGCGCCCTTGGCTGCCCGCAAAATCAGCGGCGCTTCTCCTGTCCCTGCATGCAGGAAGCTGATGGCAATGCGCCCATCTTTCTCCGTCAGAATTTGCGAGGGCACCGTCAAGCCGGTCACTTCATATCCAGGCGGCAGCACCACTTTATTGCGCTTGATGCCCAATGGCCGATTGAAGACGATCGTTTTGCCATCCAGGTAGTAGCTCTTCGGATCCTTGTAAGTCTTGACGATCACCACGCGACCCTGGCCATGCTCCGGCACCGGGCGCGCCAGCGTTATCTTGATGTAGTTGGTCGCCAGGTCGGCGTCAGGCATCAAGGCATCCATGCGTGCCTGGGCACCGCTCACCACCTCAAAATGCAGCGGCTTCCCGAGCATCGCGTCAAAAACGCTTTCATCACTGGCGGCACTGCCTTTGCGGATGGGATTGTAAAAAAATCCGGCTCCCGGCGTGGTCGCCGATACTTCATAAACAATCTTGAAACTGGCCGTTTCAGGCGCCAATAATTCATAGCGCGTGTATTCGTCGGCCTCGGTCTGGCCGATGGCCGCCGGAAAATAAAGTCCGTCCTTTGCTTGGGGGGCTTCGGCGTTCGCCGCCGAATAACAAGCGAGCGAGCAAGTAAGCGCCACCTCGATCCCAGTGATCAGCTTCATCGTCTTTTCCTACGCCTCCACGGGTGCCGTTACCAGTGCCTTCGGCAGTGTCGCACATACCCGCCGGCCGTCACCAGGTGCGGGCACCCGCTAATTTAGGCCATCTCAGCAAAACCCCGGCTTACTTCCACCGCGAGGTCCCGCTAGACTTCGCCGCGAAGAGCGATAAAAAATCACTTGGAGGACGAACATGAGTCGATTCAATTTCGGAGCCTGCGTCGGTTTGGCTCTTGCGCTGGCGTTGCCGGCGTACCTGGCCGCCGCGCCGGCCGCGCCGGGCCCGGACAAGAAAGACGGCGAATCCGAGAAGGCAGACGCCGGGAAATTTCAGCCCTTTAAGCCCGAGTCGGTCAGCAGCAATGGCACGGTCACGATCGGCGGCCAGGCCATTTCCTATCAGGCCATCGCCGGCACTCTCGTCGTGCATCCCAAGGACTGGGACGACGTTCCGCGCGACCCGAAGCCCGAGAAAGGCGCGGCGCCGGGCGACGATGGCCCGGACAAGAATCCGACTGCTGAAGCATCGATGTTCTATGTCGCTTACTTCAAGACCGGCGGCGGCAGCACCCGGCCTGTGACCTTCGTCTACAACGGCGGCCCAGGCTCCGCGACCGTCTGGTTGCACATGGGTGCATTCGGGCCGCGCCGCATTGTCACCGCGACCGACGCGCACACGCCGGCGGCTCCCTATTCGTTGACCAACAACGGCTCGAGCTTGCTGGATGCAACCGATCTGGTCTTCATTGACGCGCCGGGCACCGGCTTTAGCCGCATCGCCGGCAAAGACAAGGAGAAGGCATTTTTCGGCGTCGATCAGGATGCGTACGCCTTTTCAGAATTCATTTCGCAATTTCTGTCCAAATACGGCCGCTGGAATTCTCCCAAGTATTTGTTCGGCGAGAGCTATGGAACGCCGCGCTCGGCGGTGCTCATCAACCAGCTCGAGTCCGATCGCGCCATCGACTTCAACGGTGTGATTCTGCTGTCGCAAATTTTGAATTTCGACTTGAGTCCTGATCGGCCGACCGGCAATCCGGGTATCGATCTTCCGTACCAGACCGCACTGCCTACCTATGCGGCGACGGCCTGGTACCACAAAAAGCTGACCGGAGAGCGCAAGGATCTCGAAGCCTTTCTGGCCGAAGTCGAACAGTTCGCCATGGGGGACTATGGCCGCGCGCTGGCGGCCGGGTCCGATCTTAGCCCCGCGGATCGGCAGGCGATTGCCGAGAAGCTGCACCAGTACACCGGACTTTCGCTCGATTACATTCTCAAGGCCGATCTGCGCATCGACGGCGGCGAATTTCGCCAGAATCTACAGGGCGACGCTTCCTTGACGACCGGCCGTTTGGATACCCGGTTTTCCGGACCCGACATCGATCCGCTGAGCCAGCGTGCGGAATACGATCCCCAATCGACCGCGCTCGGCTCGGCCTACATCTCTGCATTCAACGACTACGCGCGCAAGGATCTGCGCTATGGTGACGGCAAGAGCTTCAAACACAGCATTCAGACGTTCGGCACCTGGAATTTCCAGCACAGCCAGCCGGGACAAAATCAACGGCCGGGATCGTCGCGTCAGGGATCCAATGTCATGCCTGACCTGGCGAATGCCATGAAGATCAATCCGAACCTGAAGGTTCAATTGAATGCCGGCTATTTCGATCTTGCGACTCCTTTTTATCAAGGCATCTACGAGATGCATCACCTGCCGATCCCGGCGAATCTGCAGGCGAACATAGAGTACAAATTCTACGACTCAGGCCATATGGTCTATGCGAAGGACTCGTCGCTCAAGTTGTTGCACGACAATGTCGTGGGGTTCATTCGCCGAACCAGCAACCACGGCGGTTGATGACGCTTAGGAGTTGACCAAGGCGTGTCGCGCAGCCTGAACCGCTGCGCGACACCGCCGATGTCAGTGAGCAGGTCCGCCGTCCTGCAGATACGTGGCGAGCCACTTGTGAACTTCTTCGTAGAAGTGCCGGCTGTCTTCCGGCTTCGTAATCCAGTGCCAGGCGTCCGGCCACACCAGAAGGCGGCTGGGCACTTGCATGCGCTGCAGCGTGCTCCAATTCTCGAGCGTGTTGTTGATGGGCACGCGAAAGTCGCGCTCGCCGATGCTGAGCAGCATCGGTGTTTTCCAGTGGGCCGCATAGCTGATGGGGCTCTGATCGCGCCACACGGGATTACCATCCCACGGCGGCCCGCCATTGGTCACTTCGCGGCCGTAGATGCCGTCACTGGTTCCCCACTGGCTGAGAAGATCGACTTCGCCGGCGTGGCTCACGATGCATTTGTAGCGCGTCGTGGTGGCCTCGATCCAATTGGCCAGATGTCCGCCATAGCTGGCGCCTGCGGCGCAGAGCCGCGATCCATCGACGAATGAGTAGCGCTTGATGGCCTCATCAACCGCCTGATTGATCTCGTCGCCGGGCGTCTTCAGCGGGTCGAGCTTGATGGCCTGCGCAAATTTCTCGCCGAAGCTGGTCGACCCGGTGTAGTCCGTCATCAGAATCACGTATCCAGGGGCGGCCAGCAGATGATAATTCCAGCGCAGCCCGATCTGATCGGGATTGTTGCTCGCCGCTCCGCCGTGAATCAGCACCAGCATCGGATATTTCTTGGCTGCGTCGAAAGCCGGCGGCAGCACGATCATATTGTGAATGTTGCGGCCCTTGGCGCTGGTGAAATAGAAATGCTGCGGCGGCTGCCAATCGATGGCCGCCGCTGCCGCGGTATCGACATGGGTGAGATTGACGTGAGAGTGCCGCGCAGCATCGATGCGCACGATCTCGGTCGGACTGACCGAACTGCCATAGCCGCCAATCAGCATGGGCTTTGCGGCCTTCTCGGCAACCTCCAGTGACGTGTAGCCGCCCGTGGCCGGCTCGATAATGAGTTCCGGCTTGCCGCCCTGCGCCGCAACTCGATACAGGTTCTCTTTGCCGGCCTCCGGCACCAGCAGGTAGACCAGTTTACTGTCGGAGCTCAGCGCGTAACGCGCCGCGTCCCGGTCGAAATCGCGAGTCACGAGCGACGCCGCTCCGCCGGCAGGCCACGCCACTCTGTTGAGGCGCGCCAGGTGATAGACCTCCTGGTCCTGCAACTCGTACTTGAAGAACAGCGACTTGCCGTCGGGACTGAACGCCGCTTCCTGATATTCGCCGCCGGCGGGGCTGATGACGGTCGGTTCGCCGCCATCCGCGGCCATGCGGTAGAGGTGATAGTTCACGTGCGCAAACGCGGCATGCCATCTCTCCGCTGTCGCGGTAAACACCACCTCATGTCCGTCGGGACTCCACAATGGAGCGAGGGTGACGCTGCTCTCGGTTTCCCGGCCGGAAAATCCAGCGGTACGCGCCAGCGTGGTGGCGGAGAGGATGTCTTTCGGAGTCGATCCCGGCTCGATCGACTGCACCATCACGGTGGGTTGGCGATCGTCCAACCATTGATTCCAAAAGCGGATCGGAAAGTGTTCGTAGGTGCGCACGTTGTATTTGCGCGCCTTGCGCTCCGCCGCAGTCTTTTTGTTGGCTTCATCATCGGTGGTGTTGGGGTAGACCAGTGACTCGAACAGAATTGCCTTGCCGTCCGGCCGCCATTTCGGACTGGATGCGCCGGTGGAGATGCTGGTGAGCCGGCGAGCTTCGCCGCCCTCGGCGAGATTGAGAATATAGACTTGGTCGGCATCGTCGGTTTCGCGCTTGGTGGTGAACGCAATGCTGCTGCTATCGGGTGACCACGCGACGTCGCCCTCAGCGGCTTTGGTGTTGGTGATTCGGCGCGGCGGCTTGACACCGTCGGTGCCCGCCAGCCACAGATCACTGACGCTTTTGTCAGCTTCGTAGGACGGCTCGACCACGGAATACACCACCCATTTGCCGTCCGGACTTAGACTGGGCGCGCCCACCCGTTTCATCATCCAAAGCGATTCGTGCGTAATGGGTTTGGCCGGCGTGCTCGACTGGGCCATCGTCTGAAGCGGCGCGAAGATGCATGCCGCCATCACGGTTGCGCAAAACTTTGTCTGAAAGCTCATCGGATCTTAGACTCGCTGCTGCTGAAGGGGAGGGTAGTCTAGCGCCTACTCATTGCGCATGGCCGATCAAGAGCACGTTGGCAAATCGCGTGCCCTCGCTCATGGGGGTGGCCTGAACCTCAAATCCACACTCCCGCAAGAGCTCGCGCCACTGTGCGGCGCTGCGACAATGCGTGTTCACGAACGGCTGCCCGCGGAAGATCATCACCAGTTTGTCGACGCACTGGCTATAGCGAAATCGCAATCCGCCATCGGCATCGCCGATGCGCAATAGCAGCAAGCCATGCGCCGGCAGTGCGGCGCGCACCCGCTTCAGCACCTGAAGTTGTTCTTCTCTCGTCATGTAGTGCAGCACGTCGAGAATGACCACGGCATCCGTGGTCCCGAATTCGGCACTGCGAATGTCGCCCTGCGATATGTCGCACGACGGCCCAAGCGCCGCCCGCGCACGCTCCACATCGCGAACCATCAATTCGATTCCGCGAGTCGAACGCGGCGTCGGCGCCGGCGGCCAGCCTTGGGGCCAGCTGCCGCTTTCGTAGCAGAGCAGGGCGGCGCGCAGCCAGGACGCCAGCAGTCCTTGGCCGCAGCCCAAGTCGAGAATGTGTCCCCGCCCCAGCAATAGCCCGCGCTCCAGCATGGCCCGGAACACCGGGTCGCTGCTTAATTTGCTGCGGGCAAAATTGTAGGCGAATAGCCCAGCGCTGCGATACGGCTCACTAGCCCGGTCGATCAGCGATGGATTCACGCATCTTCCCGACACGCCCCCTTAATTTAACTAAGGTTTGAGCTGGGTGCGGATTTCGCCGCTCTTGTGCTCGGCGCTGTGGATATTGACGTACAGATTGCCCTCTTTGAAGCTCTTGTACTGATCGTCGGTGAGCTTGGAGCCTTCCGGCACGGACCAGGTGTTGTCCGCAGTCTTGTTCAGGGTGATGATCGGTGGGCCGTTCTTTCCCGGCTCGGCGAGATGGATGTGGGCCACCGTGCCTTCGATTCCGGATGTTTTGATGCTGCCGCTGACCGACTTGTCACTTTTGATGACGATGGTACCCGCGCCCGTAGCCGCGGATGTCACTGCGGGAACTTCTTGGTCGCCCGTCAATTTGACCGCAATATCGGCTGCACTCGCCGCCGAAAAACCGCCTGCGGCAAAACCCGCCGCGAGGGCAATCGGAGCGAATCGAAAGGTTCGTGTTAATTTCATTCTGGACTCCCCATGAATTTACGGACAAACGCGATCTTACTCTCTCAGGCCAATGGAAGATGATGCGGCCGCACCAGCATGTGCCAATCTTGGTGCTCCTCGAGGATTAATTCGATGGCCTCCCGGATCGACTCCTTGATCGGACCTGGGCTTGGCGACGCCCCTTGCTGCTCCAGCGGCGCGCGAATGCCGCCGATGGCCCGTTGCAATTCCACCTCGAGGCGTTCCGAGGTGGTACCGAGCCGGTAGGATTCGGATTGCGCCAGAGCGCCGTGCAGCGAAGCCCCGAGCGCCGGGAAAAACGTCGTGATCACCGACAGCCAAACGGTATGCACCGCTAGGTGTAGCAGCGCTCCCAAGGCCGTAAACCCAAACAACCCGATATTCACCGAATGGACGCGATGCAACAGAGCGTGCTGCCTCAAGGCAACCCGATGATGATAGTGCGTCTGAGCTTCGAGAACCCCGACTGTCCACAGCGCGTAGGTCGAGATGAACGCCGGGTCAGACCAGGCGCCATCGAGCAGGGTTCGCGCCAGCTGCTCGTATTTCGCGCATATCGTCTCAAGATCATCGCCGCTTCGCAGGTGGTTGCCCGGATCGAATACCCGCACGTACCAGTTTGCTGATGTTTCCGGCCGCGTGAAGTCGAGCAGCGGGGCGACGAGCGGCAGGTACCAGATCAATTCGGCGGTGGTTCGGGCGCGCAACCACTGTCCCTGCCAATCTCGTCGATGACCCAGCCAATAGATCGTGCTCACCGTGCCGATGATGAGGACCTCGGCAACCGCCCACAGCCCGATCACGGGATGCTGTAAATGACGCCGATCGTCCCAACCGAGCGCCAGAGGCAGCACCGCGAAGAGCACGGCAATCGCGCTCAGCAGATAAATGGCCCAGAAGCCGCTGCGATAGCGGTGTCCATAATGCAGGGCACGCGCATCGAACATCAGGTGGGCAGGAGCGAGCGCCTCGATGAGGGGCAACAATCGCTCGGGCGGACTCACGGGGGCCGGCGGCGGCGGCATCCTCAATCGAGCCCCGATGAGCAGTACCCGTTGAACCAGCTGGTGAAACGCCATGTTGGCTAGCCCAGGATTTCGTACGTGGTTGCGAAAATGTCTTCGGCGACGATGCCGAGGCTGCCGTCGCCATAGTCGACCAGCCAATCGCCGGCATGGCCCGTTAAACTGGAGACCCCGTCCGCGAGCTGCACCTCGAAAGGTGCTTGCATCCGCAGCGCCAGAATATGGTATGGCAGGCTCATGTAGCGCCCGGACTCTCCCGCGACGGTCGGCGGTACGGGCCGGTATTTGTTCGCAAATTTTCCATGCGACACACGCCAATGGTGACCGCCATTGCCCGTCACGATCGCGTCCCCCGGGTGTGCCTGGACCGCGCCCTCGGGCGTCCGGACAATGCAGGCAACGTCTGTGAAGTGAACCAAAACCTCGCGTTCGAGCTTTCGTGCCTCGACACGCTGCGGATGGTCGGAAACCTCGGCGGAAAATCCGCTCTTTCCGCTGCAGCGAAATATCAACGCATTGTATCCTTTGTT
>DATHFW010000077.1:0-2978 GCA_035317945.1 Steroidobacteraceae bacterium
CCGTGAGCGATCCGCCGGATTCAAATCTCGATGACCTCCCAGCGGCGGTGCCCGCGCGCACGCTGTGGGGCCGCTTGCAGCTGGTCTGGATTCTTCCCGCAGTCGTGGTTCTGGCCGGCGGCTTCGTGGTCATTCGTGAGAAGTTGGCTCAGGGCTCGTCGATCGAAATTCGCTTCGCCAATGCAGAAGGGTTGGAGACGAACAAGACCAAGATTCGTTACAAAGATGTCGATATTGGCGAGGTTGCGGCCATTCGTGTCGGCGATGATCGCAAAGAAGTCATTGTGACCGCCGACATTCACCGCAATGCCAGCGCGTACTTGGTCGACGATACACGTTTTTGGGTGGTGCGGCCGCGGGTGTCGGGGGCCGGCGTGTCGGGCTTGGCCACGTTGGTTTCGGGCGCCTACATCAGCGTGGATGTGGGTCATTCCACGGCAAAGCGCGATCGCTTCGTAGGACTCGAAATACCTCCTATCGTCACGGCCGATCTGCCGGGCCGAGAATTCATATTGCATGCCGATGACTTGGGATCTTTGGACGTGGGCTCCGCGGTTTTCTACCGGCATATCACGGCAGGTCAGGTCGTGGGCTATTCCCTGGACCCGGGCGGCACCGGAGTGACCATCAAAGTATTCGTCAACTCGCCGTTCGACGCCTACGTCACCAGTGCGACACGCTTTTGGCAGGCGAGCGGCGTGGACATGTCGGTCAGTGCGGACGGCGTGAAGCTGCACACCGAATCCCTCGCATCGATTCTCGAAGGCGGCGTTGCATTCGGCACCCTGTCGAGCGCGACGTCGGCGGCGGTTGCGGTGGATACGGCATTTAGGTTGTACGAAGATCAGGACCGCGCGATGCGGCCTACCGAAACGGAAATTCGCGCGTTCGTCATGTATTTCGGCGGCACGTTACGGGGTCTATCGGCGGGCGCGCCGGTCGAACTGCACGGCATCACCGTGGGCGAGGTTAAGAGCGTCGATGTCGAGTACGATCAGAAGGCGGGCTCGCTCGCCTTTCCGGTCGTGGTGGATCTGTATCCGCAAAGGATGCGCGGACGCATGCAGCATCCCGGCAGCGCTGCTCCCGAGCTCGACACCAGCGAAGCAGGTAGCCGCGCACTGATCGACAGCTTGGTGGCGCACGGCCTGCGTGCCGAACTGAAGACCGGCAATTTGTTGACCGGCCAGAAGTTCGTGGCGCTGGACATGCACGGCGATGTGCCGAGGGACCGGGTTGCCTGGACGGAGCAGCCTGCGATATTCCCGACCATCTCGGGCAGTCTTGACGATATCCAGGATTCGGTTGGCGTCATCGCAAAAAAGCTCAGCAAAGTACCATTTGATCAGCTTTCCGCGCGCCTCATGAGCGCCATGGCCTCGCTCGATCAGACATTGAAGAGTGCGGATCGTCTCCTGCAAAACGTTGACGGCAACCTTGCGCCGCAAGTCCAATCCACGTTGGCCGAAGCGCAGGCGGCGCTGAAGAACGCCAAGGAACTGCTGGGTCAAGACGCTCCGCTCGAGAACGATCTCGGTTCGACGTTGCTGCAAGTATCCCGGGCTGCAAAGTCGATCAGCGCGCTGGTCGATTATCTCGAGCGCCATCCTGAATCTCTGTTACGCGGCAAACCAGCAGGTGACCACCCATGAAATCGCTGCCGCTCCTTGTTTGTGTTCTGATCCTTGGCAGCGGCTGTGCCGCGCGCCAACACGATCATTTTTACGTGCTGGACGCCCGGCCGGCGGGTGCCAGGGAATCGCGCACACAGTTCGATCGGCAGGTTACCTTGCGTGTTACCGTGCCTTCACTCGTCGATCGCGCGGAAATGGTTCTGCAAACGCAGAGCGGCGTGACGGTGTTGGATCATGAACGCTGGGCCGCGCCGCTCGCCGACCTGGTGACCGCGACCTTAAGCCAGGACATTGAACGCCGCCGCGGCGATCTTGTGGTACTGCCCAGGAGCGCAGATCAGGCGGGCATCCCCCTCACTCGAATTGCGCTCGAAATCGATCATGTGACAGCGCGTCTCGGCGATCAAGTCAGCATCGAGACCCACTGGCGTGTAACCGACGCCCGAACCGGCAAGGTGTCGATCGGCCGCGACGTATTATCGAGTTCGCAGCGGCCCCAAAATTACGCGGACATAGCGTCCGCGCTCAGCGATTGCATCGCACTCTTGGCCGAGCGCTTGGTCAGGGAAATCCCGGCGGCATGACTCCGAATGCCGTGCAAACGGGGAATGCCGTGCAAACGGGCGCTTCGATTGCCGAAGCGCCCGCATGTTCAAGGCTCAAACCGGTCCGTCCGCTACGGCTCGACCGTGATGTCGTTGTGAACGGAATTGACGCCTTCCGTGTCCTTGGCAATCATCGCGGCTAAGTCTTTGGCATCTTTGGTCGGTGCCCGGCCGCTCAACCAAACCACGCCATTCGCATCGGTGTCGACGTTGATTCTCGTCAGAGTCGACAGATGCTTGGCTGCCAACTTCGCCTTCACCTTGGTCGTGATCGCCGAATCCTTGATGTAGTGATGTGATTCCTTGGTGCTGCCTTCGTCGGCCATGGCCAGCGGTGCGCACGCCACGCCTAGCGCAACCATGCCGCATAAAATAATGTGTTTCTTCATCGTTCCTCCTCAAGGTTTTATGTAGCCTGTCGGCTATGCATTTTCTCAATGCTATCGTGATCATTAACCGTCGCTTTATCTGTAGGCGGCGAAAGTGACCCCGTGACGGTCATATCCCACATGTGCCGCATTGCGCGAATCAAGTATTTGCGGCAGGGCGCTCGCCGCGCGCGCTTGCGTCCACGACCTTTTTCTCGGGCATGGACAGAAGGCGTGCGGTATTGACCAGCGCCATGTGCGTCAACGCCTGGGGAAAATTCCCGAGCATTCGCTGCGTGCGCGGATCGTACTCTTCGGCGAACAGACCCACATCGTTGCCAAGCGCCAGCAGGCGCTCGAACAGTGCCTCC
>DATHFW010000078.1:0-10623 GCA_035317945.1 Steroidobacteraceae bacterium
GTTTGGGGGAACGACCACGGTTGTGGCCCTCGCCGGCGGGGGTTCGTTGCTCACACAGCCCGCGAGTATTGCGCCGAGAATTAACAAACTTGATGCAACCTTCATCTTCGTCTCCTCATTCAAACGAAACTGGTCCTTCTAATAGGCGCATTGTCGAGCCAACCAGACCTGGCCGATATGGGCTTACCGCCCATGAGCCGCGGGCTTATCACGCATGCGTCTGTCGTCAGACGTCCTACACCCCGCCGATTTGACTGACGGGAGGCAGACGCCCAGCATCACCTGCTCTAAAACCAGTCATGGGTACACGCATGAAAGCATCGGTGTTTGTGGGAACAAGCGTTGATGGTTTCATCGCAAGGCACAACGGCGATTTCGATTTTCTGCCCGCGGGCGGCGGCGAACCGCACGGCTACGATGAATTCATGGCAAGCGTCGATGTTTTGGTGATTGGTCGAAACACGTATGAAAAAGTGATGACGTTTGAACGTTGGCCGTATGCCGGCAAGCGCGTGGTCGTGTTGAGTTCACGCGCTCTCGATTTATCCACTCTCCCCGCCCCGGCGGTTGAAGTCATGTGCGGCACTCCGGCTGAAATTGTGGCCCGCCTCGAGGCGACCGGAGCAATGCATGCCTATATTGACGGCGGAATTACCGTGCAACGATTCTTACGAGACGGGTTCATCCAGCGCTTGGTCGTAACCTCCGTTCCCGTGCTGATTGGCGAGGGCATACGGCTGTTTGGCTCACTTCCTCACGATGTACGGCTGCGTCACGTCCTAACGACGACCTATCGAAGCGGACTGGTCAAGAACGAGTATGAAGTTCTCGGGTAAGTCTCATGGGCCTGCGTTCAGCCGGATTGACTGGACGCGGCCCAAATATTGAGTTCGCCATCGCGCGCCAGTGCATCGATCCTGTCGAGTTCCTCCTGGTGAAACACGACGTTTCGCAGCGCACCCAGGCACTCCTCAATCTGCGGCCAGCTGCTGGCGCCCACGAGCGCGCTGGTGATGGCCGGTTTTCTCAGCACCCACGCGATCGCCATCTGCGCAAGGCTCTGTCCGCGCTCTCTTGCAATTCCATTGAGCGCGCGCACGGTGGCGAGGTTCTTTTCGCTGAGCATTGACTTGCGAAACGACTCATCTCGAGTCGCACGCGAGGAGTCTGGGATTCCGTTCAGGTATTTTGTGGTCAGTAGGCCCTGTGCCAATGGCGAGAACGCGATGCAGCCGATGCCCTCCTGATCGAGCACGTCCAGCAGTCCCTGCTCCACCCAGCGGTTGAGCAAGGAATAGGAGGGCTGATGAATCACAAAGGGAACTTTCAACTCGCGCAGAATCGCGATCGCCTCGCGCGTCTTTTGCGGCCCATAGGACGAAATGCCGACGTACAAGGCCTTGCCGCTGCGTACCGCCGTATCCAGGGCGCCCATCGTTTCTTCAAGCGGTGTGTCGGGATCGAAGCGATGTGAATAGAAAATGTCAACGTAGTCAAGCTGCATGCGCTTGAGACTTTGATCGAGACTGGCAAGCAGGTATTTGCGCGATCCCCACTCGCCATAGGGACCGGGCCACATGAAGTAGCCCGCTTTTGTTGAAACGACCAGCTCATCGCGGTACTCGGCAAGGTCGGTTGCCAAAATACGGCCGAAATTTTCCTCGGCAGAACCCGGGGGCGGACCGTAATTGTTGGCGAGATCGAAATGCGTGATGCCGTGATCAAATGACTTGAGAACCATGTCGCGGGCGTTCTCGAACGGCTTGGTATCCCCGAAGTTCTGCCAAAGACCGAGCGAAATGCGCGGCAATTGCAACCCACTGCGGCCGCAGCGAGCATAGGGAATCGATTGGTATCGACCATCGGCGGCGGAATACATCGTCAAACTCCGGCAGATCGCAGAACCCGCGTACAAATGAAGATCGGATGCGCGCAGCCGCTGAAGGCAATAAAAGTGACCTTGGGCATGCAAGAAACCTTAGATGCTATCCAACGCGAAGTATCGCATTTGCCAGGGTTACAGTGCGATCTTGGCGCAGGTGGCCATGCCGGCCGCCATCACCTGCATGGCCACCGTAAAGCCAATACCGGCTTTGCGGTATAGGTCGGGCGGTAAAATTTAAAATCGACCTACCGGAGCGCCTCTTGCGTTGCATTAACCTATATGCTTGTTACATCGGGATAAAAACGACATCCTCATTAGGGGAGACCGGGGTGCCTTATGGAAAATAACCTGAACTCAAGCGCTGCATTTCAAGCGGACGTCACCGCCCGTTTCGGCATTCTTCCGAATTTCTTCCGGTCAACTCGTGCGGCGCCGGAACTCCTTGCAGAGCTCTGGGGCTTTGCGAAGGCGGGTTATCTCGATAACCCCATGCCCTCGCTCTTCAAGGAGCGCCTGTTTGTCTGGCTGTCTCGATTCTGCCCGATGCGCTACTGCATCGTGCGGCACGTCGGGTTCTTATTGGGCGAAGAACATGGACGGGCGGCAGGGGATGCGAACGCCCCGCCGCAAACTGTGGACGCGGTGATCGCGCTGCTTCGCCGCCCATCGCCTTGGATGCGGGATATGACACTGGTCTATGCAAACTTGGAGGCGGCGCCTCGCCTCAATGGGCGGTGGCCCGCGGCCGGCAGCCAGTTGGAAGACGAAATTTTCGCGTGTGCGGCGGTCATGTTTGTTGAGCCGGCTCGTAGTGAAGGCGCCAGACGGGCGCTGATTCGCACGCTGGGGCAACGCGACTATGAATTCTTCAGTGGATGTCTTGCCTTCATTCGCACGGCGCACTACTGGACGATGCTGCATCCCGAGATCGAATCGGAAGAGGACATGCTGGTACTCATGCGCGGCCACGAAGAGCTTGCGCAATTGCTGATGGGTGATACGGAAGCGGATCGTTCGGAAATGAGCGAGCGTACGTTTGCGGAACTCATGTCACTGCGAGAACTGAACGAGCGCCAGGAGCTACGCAAGGCAAAACAGGCACTCGAAGAAAAGGATCGCCAGAAGGATCAATTCATTGCGGTGCTCGCCCATGAATTACGAAACCCGCTGGGTGCCATACGCACTTCTGCGTACGCGCTGCGTCGTCTGGATCTTCAGGATGAGCGCGCAGGGCCCCTCGTTGAGCGAGTCGACCGTCAAACCACCGCGATCGCCCGCATGCTCGAGGACCTGTTGGATGCCTCGCGTATAGCCTTTGGAAAGATCTCCGTCCAGCTCGAGCCATTTGATTTGAGGGCATTCTTAAAAGATGCGATCGATGAGCAAGAGCCGCATGCCCGGCAAGCCGGCTTGCAATTGATTTCAAAGCTCACGGAAGATACGTGTTATGTCAATGCCGATCGAATGCGGCTACGACAGATCGTCGACAATCTACTGTCCAATGCAATCAAGTTCACTCCCGCCGCCGGCAGCGTGGAGTTGACTCTCGTCATGGAGAATGACAAGGCTGTTGTTTCCGTTCGCGACAGCGGCATTGGATTCGAGAGCGCATTTACTGGAAAACTCTTCGAACCGTTCGTCCAACACGAGCAAGGACGCGATCGATCCGCCGGCGGCTTGGGCCTGGGACTGGCGATTGCCGCGCGCCTGGCAACTCTTCAAAACGGTTCCCTGACAGCCTCGAGCCCCGGAATCGGTCGCGGGGCGCTATTCACATTGACGATTCCCGTTGCGACTCGACTTGCCAATAGCCCGGCCAATGGCGGTCCGGTCGAACAACTTAGTCCTAAGTCGGTCCTTCTGGTGGAAGACAACGCGGACCTTGCCGATGGGCTCGCCGAATTGCTTAGGATGCAGGGTGTCGACGTACGCGTTGCCTACGATGGTCCGTCGGCAATCAAGAGCGCTCTGGAGACCGTCCCCGATATTATTTTGTGCGATTTGGGATTGCCCGGTGGAATGGACGGATTTGCGGTGGCGCGCGCCTGCCGCGCCGAGGCATCGCTTCGAAACGTTCGCTTGGTGGCGGCCTCAGGCTACAGTGCCTCGGAAGATCACGCGAACGCTACCGCCGCTGGATTTGATTCCCTACTGACCAAGCCGCTGACCGAAGAATCGTTGCGCAAGCTGGTTCGCTGAGCGGAGCCGTCAAAGAACCGAATTCAATTGTGCTTGAGCGTGAGAATGACAAACGACGTCAACTCGCAGACGCCTCCAATACGGCCGTCGCCCATCTGATTTTGGAGAGTGCGCCCTAAAATCCCCCGCCTACTCGTGAATGCGAGTCAGCAACTCGATCAATTTCGCAACCTCTCGGGCCGTAAAACGCGATTTGAGCCAGTGCTCGTGCTGACGGATCGCCGCCTTGGCCCTGACCAGCGCCTTGCGACCTAAATGAGTCAGGTTGAGCGTCTGCTTGCGTCCGTCGCTGATCGACTTGCCGCGCACCAGATAGCGGCGTGACTCGAGCCGATTGACGATCGCCATGGTGGTGGCGCGATCCATTCGCATGCGATTGGCGAGGTCGGTTTGCGCGATATCCGGATGGTCATCGACAAGCCAAAGCACTGACACTTGCTTCTGGGTGAGGCCCAGATCTGCAAAAGTCTCCGTAAAGTGCCGGTACACCGCGCCGTACGCCAATCGGATATGAAACCCGACAATGTTGCGGATCTCGCCAGTATCCTCATCCGCCGCCACGTGCGGTGTGGAGATCGTCAGCGTCTCGTTTTGCTTCACCGTCCAAACCCCTCGCTATTGGTTGTTGGTTGTCAGTGTAACGTCTCGTACACCGCGGTGCAGCACTGGGCGCAAGGGGATAAATGGAAGCGCCGAACGTACGAATATCGTTCTCGACTCAACGTCTAGATCGATGATGGGTTGGCGGCAAGACCTGGGACGCTGGTGCTGCCGATGATCTCTAGCCCTCATTGGGACGACGAAGCATCGCATCGGCCGGCGCAGATGAATCCAGACGCCTGCGCCAACCAGTCACCGCTGCGCCGGCTACCGCGAGTGCCGCGAACAGGCCCGCCACTTGCGCGTTGTAGTAAACAATGGCGATTAGAGAAACGACGGCGATCACCAGCGCAGTCAGCGGGAATAGCGGATAAAACGCCACCCGAAACGGGCGCTCGAGCTGCGGTTCGGTGCGCCGCAGCCGCATGAGGCTCAATAGGCTGACGATGTACATCACGATCGCGCCGAGCGCCGACATTGTGACGATGCTGGCGGTCAGCGGCTGGCCGGCAATGCTGACGAATTTATCAGAGTAAATTGCCGCGATCCCCACTACGCCGCCCGCCAGGATGGCTCTGTGCGGTGTCCGCCAGCGTGGGTGGACCGCGGCGAGCATCTTCGGCAGGAAGCCTGCTCGGGCCAATGCGAATATTTGGCGGGAGTAGCCCATGATGATGCCGTGGAATGAAGCGATCAACCCTAGAAGGCCGATGCCTACGAGAAGGTGCAGCCACCCGCTGCTCGAGCCGACCACGACCTTCATCGCCTGAGGTAATGGATCATTGATGTTGGCGAGCTCTTTCCAGTCTCCGACCGCACCGGCAAAAATCATGGTGCCGAACGCCAGCACGACCAAAGTGAGTATGCCGCCTATGTAGGCGCGCGGTATGGTGCGCTTCGGATCCTTGGCTTCTTCGGCCGCCATGGCGGCGCCCTCGATGGCGAGGAAGAACCAGATCGCAAAGGGAATTGCTGCGAAAATTCCGCCGATGGTGGCGACAGAAAATCGATCGGCCCCTCCCCAGCCATTGTGAGTGAAATTCGACCAGGCGAAGCCACCTGACACCACCCCCATGAACACCAATAATTCGCCGATAGCGAGCACGGTCACCACCAGCTCGAATGTCGCGGCTATGGTCACGCCGGCTATATTCAGCGCCATAAAAACGACGTACGCGCCGACTGCCGCGGTGCGCGCGTCCAATGCCGGAAATTGCACATTGAGGTAGGCGCCGATGGCCAGTGCGATCGCCGGCGGAGCGAACACGAATTCGATGAGCGTCGAGAAACCGGCTACATAACCGCCCACCGGGCCGAACGCTCGATAGCTATAGGCGAACGGACCGCCCGCATGAGGGATGGCGGTAGTGAGCTCCGTGAAGCTGAAAATGAAAGTGGTGTACATCACAGCGATGAACACGGTCGTCACCAGGAAGCCGAGCGTTCCAGCCTGTGCCCAGCCGTAGCTCCAACCAAAGTATTCGCCCGAAATGACCAGCCCCACGGCGATGCCCCACAAATGCAGGCCGCTTAGGGTTCTCTTGAGACTCGGGGCGCCCTCAGTCACGTTGCCTGCTTCGAGGCAATACCTGCGCGTTCAGCCAGTTGCGGATTTCCAAAAGACGCAGCGCGTCGGTCTGCACCGAGGGACCCAGTGCGTGTTTCCAGAGCAAGGTCGCATCCGACGGGTCTGCTTGCAGTGCGCGCAGCTCGGCGGCGAAGTCGTCAAGCGCCGGACGGTCGCGGAACATGCCCTCGGTGACGAGCGTGTCGCCGTAACGCTCTGCGGTGGCGGCTAAATCCAGGTAGTCGTATTCCGGATGGTACTGCACGCCCCAGAAAGTACTGCGCCCAAAGGTAAACGCCGCCGCCTGCACCCCGAAATCGTTGCGGGCCAGAATCGCAGCACCGCGGGGCAGCATGGCGATGCTGTCGCGGTGAACCGCCGGCGCTTCGAATACGGCCGGCTTTCCGGCAAACAATGGATGCTCGCGCCCGGCGTCGGTGAGCAGAATGCGCCGAGCAAACCCAAACTCGCGGCCCTTCGGATTGGCATGCACTTCCCCGCCGGCGGCGGTAACCGCAACCTGCAGCCCCCAGCAACTTCCAAAGAACGGTATCCCGGCGGCAAACACTGCCTTGGCGAGATCGATCTGATGCGTCACCGGCGGACCGCCATTGTAGATATTGAGGGCCGATCCGGTCATGGTGACCCCATCGTAATCATCGAGGCCCACGCCGGTCGGAAGCTCGGCGGCCCCGTCCGCCGCGAGCACGATGTCGATCTGCAGCGATGCTTCAATGCGATGCAGTACCCGCCGGTAGCCGACACCGGAATCGTATCCAAGGGCCGCTGCTTGGCGCGCGCGCACCTGTGAGACGTTGCCGTCGATGACCAGGATGCGCGCGACAGTCATTTGGCGCTCACTACCGCCTCGATCCGCCCATCCACTGCGGCGCGGAATATGTGTTCCAGTTGCGTCGCGTTGACCGGTATTGGATTGCCGCTCGCCGAGGGATCGAGTGATGCCTCGCTGCCGATCACCGCGGCATTGCCGGTGCCGACGCCTATTTCAGCGAGCGAATGCGGCACACCGAGTTCGCGCCGCATTTGCAGCACCCACGCAAAGAAACCCTCGAAGCCGCGTTCGGGTAGATTCAAGACACGGGAGATGATCTCCGCCTTCTCGGCGATGGCATGGCGGTTAAAAGTCATGACGTACGGAAGAATGATGGCATTGGTCAGGCCGTGATGCGTGTTGAACCACGAGCCGACGGGGTGCGCGATGGCATGCACGCCGCCCAAACCCTTCTGAAATGCTGTCGCGCCCATGGATGCAGCGGCCAGCATTTGCGCACGCGCCTCGATGTCCTTGCCGTCGGCGCAGGCGCGCGGCAGATAACGGTGAATGAGCCGCATGCCCTCGAGGGCAACGCCATCCGCGAGGGGATGAAAGCCGGGCGCACAAAATGCTTCGAAGCAATGCACGAAGGCATCGATGCCGGTGGCTGCGGTCACGGCGCGCGGCAATCCGACGGTCAGCTCAGCGTCCAAAATGACGATGCGCGGCATCATCTGCGGATGGAAGATGATCTTCTTTTGATGGGTTTCCTCGTTAAGGATGACGCTCGCCCGGCCCACTTCAGAACCTGTGCCCGCCGTCGTGGGCACCGCGACCACCGGCGCAATGCCGGCAGGACTAGCCCGTGTCCACCAATCGCCGACGTCTTCGAAATCCCACAACGGCCGGGTTTGCCCCGACATGAACGCCACGGCCTTGCCGGCGTCGAGCGCCGATCCGCCGCCAAAGGCCACGACGCCGTCGTGGCCTTTGGCGCGATAAGCGCGAAGTCCCGCTTCGACGTGACTGCTGGCCGGATTACCCCTGACGCCGCCGAACAGCGCTGCGTCCTTCAAAGCCGCGACGGCGCGCTCAATCATCGGGCTCTTGACCAAGCCTTCATCAGTCACGATCAGCGGCCGTTTGATGCCGGCTCGGGAACAAGCTTCCGCAAGTTCGGCGATACGGCCGGGACCAGCCCAGATGGTCGTCGGGTAATTCCAGTTGCCGCGCAGCGTGCTGTTCATGTCGTTATCCTGAAGTGATAGGACTTCGGCCGCGTCAACTGTTCGAAGCCGACGCGCGACAAGGTGCAGCCCCGCCCCGAATTTTTCACACCCGTCCAGGCAAGCGCCGGATCGAGATAGTCGCACCGATTGAGGAACACCGTACCTGTCTCGAGCGCATCGCCCAAGGTTTCGGCGCGCGATGCGTCCGCCGAGAAAATCGCAGCGGTGAGTCCAAACTCGCTGTCGTTCATCAGCCGCACCGCTTCCTCGTCCGAGCTCACACTCATGATACCGACCGCCGGCCCGAAGGTCTCTTCGCGCATGATGGCCATCGAATGATCGACGTCGATGAGCACTTGCGGCGCCAGATAAGGTGTTCCGATGGAACTCGGCGCAAACAATTTCTCGTCGATTAACTGCCGGGCACCTTGCGCCACGGCCGCCTGCACCTGCGATCGGACAGCATCCGCGGCGGCGGTGCGCACCACCGGTCCTATCGTCGTGTCCGGATCGAGCGGTGATCCCAAGCGATACCTCCGGGTGAGATCGACAGCGCCGTCGACGAAATCTTGATAACGCGATGCAGCCACGTAGATGCGCTTGATGCCGCAGCAGGACTGGCCGGAATTGAAGAATGCGCCATCGGTCAAAGTTTCAATCGCATGCGCGAGATTGGCATCCTCTCGAACATAGGCAGGGTCCTTGCCGCCCAACTCAAGACCCGCCGTCGCAAAACCCGCCGCAGTGGCCGCCACCACCGCTCGCCCGCCCGACACGGAGCCCGTAAAACAGACGCTGGCCACCCGGGGATCACCCATGAGCCGTGCAGTATCGGCGTGGGACAAATGCAGGTATTGGAACACGCCGGCCGGAACACCCGCGCTGACGAAAGCTTCGAGAAAGCGCTCCGCGCACAAGGGTGTCTGGTGCGAATGCTTGAGTATCACTGCATTCCCAGCGATCAAAGCTGGGATGACGGCATTCACCGCTGTCAGGTAAGGGTAATTCCAAGGAGCGACGACGGCGATTACGCCGAGCGGCACGCGTTTGATTTGCCGCCTAAAACCAGCTTTTTCGTCGGGTTGAATCGCCGCAAGCACCTCGGGCGCCGCATTCAGCATGTAGCGTGCGCGCTCTTCGAATCCGCGCACTTCGCCAGGCGTGTAGCGAATGGGCCGCCCCATCTGCCAAGTGATCTCGGCGGCGATGTCATTCATCTTGGCTACGAAGGCGTCTACGGCTTTCGTCAGAATCTCACAGCGCGCGGCGAGCGGCGAAGCCGCCCACGCACTCTGGGCGCGTTGCGCAGTATCAAGCGCGCGATCGATGCCGGCGGCGTTTTCCAGCGGACGTTCGACGTATATGCGGCCGTCGACGGGGCTTACGGTCTTCAAAGTCTCGGTCATGCAGGCACTCAAATGATTTCAAAATATCGGGCGAGTTCCCAATCGGTAATCGCCTTACGGAATTCGCGCTCTTCCCACTGCCGGGTCGCGGCGTAATGCTCGACGAACTCGTCGCCAAAGAGCGTCCGCGCCGGCTTCGACGCGAGCAGGCGTTCGGCGGCCTCAAACAGAGTCGCCGGCAAGCGCCGATGCGCCGGATGCTCGCGGTCGTAGGCATTGCCCTCGATCGGCGCGTCCGGTTCGATGCGGTTCTCGATGCCCCATAATCCGGATCCGATCGCGGCCGCCAGCGCGATGTAGGGATTGATATCCGCGGCCGCGATGCGGTACTCAATGCGATGGCTCGACGGACCACCGCGAATCACGCGCAGTGCCGTAGTGCGATTCTCGATGCCCCAAGCGGCGGCGGTGGGCGCCCAGTAGCCCGGAATGAGGCGCGAATAGCTGTTCACGGTGCCGGCCACCATCGCCAGAATCTCAGGCATCAGCGCCTGTTGGCCGCCGAGGAACCAGCGCATGGCATCCGACATCTCATGCGGCTTTGAGGGATCGTGAAAGACGCTCTCGCCTTGTGCGGTCCGCAGCGAAATGTGCAGGTGACCGCTTTGACCCGGCACGCTGTTCGACCACTTCGCCATGAACGTCGCCATCAAGCCGTGGCGTTGCGCCAGGACCTTGGTGAATGTCTTGAAGAGCGCCGCGCGGTCGGCCGCTTCCAGGGCTTCACAGTACGTGAGCGCAGCCTCGAGAACTCCGGGTCCAGTCTCGGTGTGCAGTCCCTCGATCGGAAATCGCATGCTCTGACTGAGATCGAGAAGTTCGTGGTACAGGTCCGAATGCACTGAGCTTCGCAATACCGAGTAGCCGAAGGCGCCGGGCGTCATGGTCTTCAATCCCCGGTAGCCTTTGTCGCGAATCGACTGCGGGGTTTCGTCAAAAACGAAGAATTCGAATTCCGCGGC
>DATHFW010000079.1:0-19388 GCA_035317945.1 Steroidobacteraceae bacterium
GTCCTCACAGCGTAGGGCCGCCGCCCGCGGACGTTGATGTTGCGGTGGTCTATTCAAAGCCGACCGTGACCGATCTGGTCACGGATCTTCTGTGGTCCGTGAATTTGAGCCTGCTGTGCCATCCGAATGTCGCTGCGCGGCATGCCGGCAAGACCCTGGCGCAGTTCGTCGAGACGAACGAGTTGGTGCATGTGCGAATCTCCGAACTGTCGCGGCATCATCTTTGGAAGCAATTTGCGCGAGCCGCCAATCTGACCACCCTCAATGTGGAGCGTGGAGTGGTTTTCGATACCGCGATGCTGGCTGCGCAATATGCGTTGAGCGGCGAGGGCGTCGCGCTGCTCGACACGTATCTATTCGGCGATCACATTCGTTCGGGGCGTCTGGTCAAACCATTCAGCAACAGCCTGGATGATGGTTACGGATATTATTTGATCACGCATCCGGAGGCCCTCGGCGATACCGCGGTGGCGTTGTTCCGTTCCTGGCTGATCGAGCGCTTTGGCAGCGGCGGTGATTTGCAGCCCAATTTGCACTTGGCGGTATCGAATGATTGAAGGTTGGCGGGCGTCATGAAGAGTGAGACCAGAGTTGCGGTGATTGGCGGTGGAGTGGTCGGGGCCAGCGTCCTCTATCATTTGACCAAGGCTGGATGGAAGGACGTGCTGTTGATCGAGCGCGCCGAACTCACCTCAGGATCGACCTGGCATGCGGCCGGCGGCATGCACACGGTCAACGGCGATCCCAATGTCGCCAAACTGCAGCAATACACCATCGAGCTTTATAAGGAGATCGAGCAAATCTCCGGACAATCCTGCGGCGTGCACATCACCGGCGGCTTGATGCTGGCAGGCACCCGCGAGCGGCTGGACTGGCTGAAGATGGCCAAGGCGCGCGGCCGATATCTTGGAATGGATCTCGAGATCATATCCGTCGATGAGGCGGCGAATCTCTTCCCGCTGCTGGACAAGAAGCATTTCAAGGGCGCGATGTACGACCCCATCGAGGGTCATGTCGATCCATACGGCGTCACGCATGCATACGCCAAATCCGCGCAACTCGGCGGGGCGGAAATCGTCAGACACACGCGCGTCACCGATCTCAAAGCACGCAGTGACGGATCCTGGGATGTCATCACCGACCGCGGCAATGTGCATGCCGAGTATGTCGTGAACGCCGCCGGGTTGTGGGCCCGCGAAGTGGGGCGCATGGTCGGCATCGAATTGCCCATTCTGGCCATGGAGCATCAATACCTCATCACCGGCGACATGCCGGAGCTGGTCGGTAAAAAGGAGCAACTGCACTGCATCGACTTCGAAGGGGAGCTGTACATCCGTCAAGAGCGCGGCGGCATGCTGCTCGGAACCTACGAAAAAGCCGGGGTGCCTTGGTCTGCCACGGAGACGCCATGGGACTTCGGGCAGGACCTGTTGGCCAACGACCTCGAAAGGATCGCGCCCAGCTTGGAGGTGGCTTTCGAACATTTTCCCGCGCTGGGCGATGCCGGCATCCGGAAAGTCGTGAACGGACCGTTCACGTTTGCGCCGGACGGCAACCCTTTGGTCGGACCGGTCAAGGGTCTGAAGAATTTTTGGGTGGCCTGCGGCGTCATGGCCGGCTTCAGCCAGGGCGGCGGGGTGGGTCTGGCCCTGTCGCGCTGGTTGATCGACGGGGATCCGGGCGCAGACATTTGGGCCATGGACGTGGCCCGCTACGGCGATTGGTCCACGCTGGCGTATACCAATGCCAAAGTTCGCGAAAATTATTCGCGCCGCTTCAGCATTCGATTCCCAAACGAGGAACTCGAGGCTGCCAGGCCGCTGCGCACGACACCGATTTACGAAAGGCTGCAGGCTGCCAACGCCGTGTTCGGAGACTACTGCGGTTTGGAGCATTCCTTGTGGTTCGCGCCCACCGCGCAGAGCGCGAAGGACGAGTTCAGCTTTCACCGCTCGAATGATTTTCCGCACATTGCCGCTGAGTGCGGTGCAGTGAAGAATTCAGTGGGTTTGCTCGAAATCTCGAACTACGGCAAGTTTGAAGTCAAAGGTCCCGGAGCCGCGGACTGGCTGTCCCATGTGATGGCGAACCGGGTTCCCGCCGTCGGCCGGATCGCTTTGACCCCGATGCTCAACGAACGCGGCAAATTGATCGGCGATTTCACGATGTGCCGGGTCGCCCCCGAGCATTTTTTGCTCATCGGCACTTACGCCGCGGAAATCTACTACCTGCGTTGGTTCGAACGGCATGTTCCGGGCGCCGGCGTGTCAATACGCCCGTGCGCCATGCAATACGTCGGGCTATCCATAGCCGGTCCCAATTCGCGCGCGCTGCTGCAAGAGCTGGTGCGCGATGACCTGTCGACCGCAGCGTTTCCGTTCTTGTCCTTCAGGCGCATGGAAATCGGCATGGTGCCGGGTTACGTCGGCCGCGTTTCTTTTACCGGCGAACTGGGATTCGAAATTTGGGTAACCACCGACTACCAGCGTGCGCTCTATGATCTGCTGGTCGGTGCAGGCCGAAAATATGACCTGCGGCCGTTCGGCGGTCGCGCGCTCAATTGCATGCGAGTCGAGAAGAGCTTCGGCACCTGGGCGCGGGAGTACCGCCCGATCTACGGTCCATTCGAAGCCGGGCTCGGCCGATTTGTGGATTTCAAAAAGGCAAATTTCATTGGCCGTGCCGCGGCAATGGAAGAGAAGGACGGCGGCGGTGCTCTGCGGCTCCTGACCTTCAAGCTTGCAACCCAGGACGCGGATGCACTGGGCGATGAGCCCATTTGGCATGACGGCAAGGTCGTGGGCTGGGTGACATCGGGCGCCTTCGGTCATCGCGTCAATCATTCACTGGCCTTGGGATACGTGCCGGCGGCATTGGCGAGCGCTACCTCGGGTTTCGAGATTGAGATTATCGGTGAGCGGCACCATGCCCAGCCGCTGTCCGAGGCTGCCTATGACGCGAACGGCTCGCGCATGCGGACTTAAACAGCGCGCGGCGATCGAGCGTTTCTGATGGCCAGAGTCGATGCTGCGAAACTTCCCTTGCGATTGCGTCAGGCGACCGTCATCGCGCTGTTGTTCGGCGGCTATGCGTCGCTGTACTTCTGCCGGGCGGACCTGTCGGTGTCGACACCGCTGCTGATCGACGAACTCAGGGGCCGCGGCCTCAACCACGCCGATGCCATCGTGCGCATGGGCCAGGTCTCATCCGTAGGTGTTCTGGCCTACGCACTCGGCAAGCTCTTCTTGGGAGGCTTGGGCGATCTATGGGGCGGGCGCGTCAGCTTTCTCATTGGCCTCGCGGGTGCGGCCGCGTTCACCCTGTTGTTCACGGTCGGCGCAACAGTGCCGCTGTTCATGCTGGCGTGGATCGGCAACCGGCTCACGCAATCCATTGCCTGGGCGGGGCTCATCAAGGTATCGTCGAAATGGTTCGACTACACCTCTTATGGCAGCGTCATCGGTGTACTGAGCATCAGCTACCTGGTCGGCGACGCGGCGGCACGCCAGTGGATGGGCATGCTGATGCAACATGGCTTCGGCTGGCGGGCGCTCTTCTATTTCGCGGCGGCCGTGGCGGCTGCAATGCTGATTTTCAATGGGTTGTTCTTGCGCGAATCGCGCAAGGATTTGAAATTTGAAGAGGCCAAGCCCAATCCGCTGAATCTGTTCGGCGCCGAGGAGTCGCGTACCAGCGTGCGCAGCCTGCTGCTGCCGCTGCTGCGCAGCCGCGCATTTCTGCTGATTTGCTTTTTGTCGTTGGGGTGCACCATCATTCGAGAAACCTTCAATATCTGGACACCGGTGTATTTGCGCGACTACCTAGGCTATGGCGTGAGTGATGCGGCGCGCATGAGCTCGATCTTCCCGGGAGTGGGCGCGGTGTCTGTGGTTGCATCGGGATGGCTGAGCGATCGGATCGGCGTCAATGGCCGCTCGCTGGTGCTGTTTCTCGGTTTGGCGGCCACCGCGGCTGCGCTGTTGCTGCTCATGTCGATGCGCTCGAGTGCCGCCGGCTCGCTGCTGCCGCTGGTTGCAATCGGCATCATTGCCTTTTGTTTATTGGGACCCTATTCGTACCTCGGCGGCGCCTTTGCGCTCGATTTCGGCGGTAAGCGAGCTTCGGCAGCTTCGTCGGGCATCATCGATGGCATCGGCTACTTGGGTGCGGTGGCGGCCGGCGACAGCGTTGCGAGATTGTCCGTGTCGTTCGGCTGGCAGGGCGTATTTGTGACACTCGCTGCTGTCAGCGCGGTGGCGGCTGTGGGTGCGGGCTATTTGTTTTACTTGAGCGCGCGCGCGGCGCGTACCGGACAGCATTTGCCTTGAAAATTCCAAGCACACTCAAGGGTGTCCATGCGGATGCCGACTCGCTGACCTTGCAGTGGGCAGACGGGCGGACCAGTCAGTTCGCCGGCATCTGGCTGCGCGACAACCAATCTGAACAGCGTGACGCTCACAGCGGTCAGCGGCTGGTCGATATTGCGGACTTCCCGGCCACGCCCAAGATCCGTTCAGCCTCGCTCCATGCAGGAGCGGTGCACGTACAGTGGGAGAACGAGCCTTACACCGCAACGTTCGATGTTGAGTGGTTGGCCGCGCAGGCGGATACGCCCTTCGAGCAGGTGCCGATGCAGGCCTGGATCGGCGGAGCCCTGGACGCGTTGCGCGATTTTGCTTGGGTCGGCGTGCGGCAGGCCAAGGAAAGCGCTGCGGATCGCTCGAGTTGGCTCACGCGGCTGCTGACCAACGGCATTGCCTTCTTGAACGATGTACCGGCCACCGAGGACGCCATCCTCGAGGCAATGTCCGTGGTCGGCCGCGTCGCCGAGACCAACTACGGACGCGTGTTCGACGTGCGCTCCGTCGCGCAACCCGAAAATTTGGCGTTCTCCGACTTAGGATTGGGTCTGCATACCGATAATCCGTATCGAGAACCCGTACCGGGCTTTCAAGCTTTGCACATGTTGATCGCGTCGCCCGACGGCGGCGAAAACTTGTTTGCCGATGGCTTGGCGCTGGCCGCGCACCTGCGCCACGAAGATCCGAGTGCCTTCGCACGATTGACCAGCACAGCGGTGCCGTTCCGCTATCAGTCCAAGGATGCGGACCTGTATGCCGAACGGCCCTTGATCCAACTGTCCTGCGATGGTGCGGTGACAGGGGTGCATTACAATAATCGCTCAATTGCGCCGCTGCGGCTTTCGCTCGACGACACGCAGGCTTTTTATGGCGCCTATCGGAAGTTCGCGTTGCTATTGCGCGATCCTAAGTTCCAGCTCAAGTTTCGATTGCGCAGCGGCGATCTCGTGCTGTTCGACAATCAGCGCATCCTGCATGGCCGTACGCCGTTCTCGTCGGCGAAGCATGCACGCCATCTGCGCGGCTGCTATCTGACGCGCGACAGCGTCTACAGCGAATCGGCCCTGCTGCGCCGGCAACTGAACGCGGCGCCCTCCGCATGAGCCCGGTCGACGAGATAGTTGCGCTATTCGAGCAACGCGGAGCGGGTGCGTATTACGGCGAATCGGTGTCGATGACGGAACATATGCTGCAAGCGGCCTATTTCGCGCAAGCCGAGGCCGCGCCGGCGGCGCTCGTTGTCGCTGCGTTGCTGCACGACGTGGGCCACCTCATCGAAACGGTACCCGACGATATCGCGGATTGGACGAGTGATGCGCATCACGAAGAGGTGGGCAGCCGCTGGCTG
This sequence comes from Steroidobacteraceae bacterium, assembly GCA_035317945.1. GTDB lineage: Bacteria > Pseudomonadota > Gammaproteobacteria > Steroidobacterales > Steroidobacteraceae > Bog-1198. Next base: position 5,710 of record DATHFW010000079.1, read on the forward strand.
GCACAGCGCTTTCCCGCTTCAGTTTCGGAGCCGGTGCGCCTGCATGTTCCCGCCAAACGCTATCTCTGCGCCACGGACAATGCTTATTTTGCGAAACTCAGTGCGGCTTCGGTGGTCACACTCAAGCTGCAAGGCGGTCCGATGACGCGCGAGGAAACGGCGCGCTTCGAGGCTGAACCCTGTTATCGCGAGGCCGTGCGCGTGCGGCGCTGGGACGACGCCGGCAAGGTCGTCGGCCTGGCAACCCCGAAGCTCGAAGACTATCGCGCGCTGATCGATTCCGTGCGCTCGTCAATTCAATGAATGCGCCGCTTCAATGGCATAAGGCTTGATCGGAGCGGTCTTGCGCAGAAAGTACAGCGCCGAAAGGCCCATCAATATCGTTCCGAGCACGCTGGTGCCGTAGGCGCTGGCCGTGAAGACTTGCAGCCAATTGAGCTGCACCAGGCCGAAGTTACGCCAGAGCAGGAGCGCGCAGCTTCCCAAATACCCGGACGCGTCGGCAACATAAATGAGAAACCCGGCGGTCCCCACCGTACCGCTCGCGGCGATCAACCGATCAAACAACATGGCGTTGAAGGGCACATAGGCCATGTACAGCCCGGCGCCGCTCAAGATCATCCACACCAGCGGCGACAACAGTCCCGCTTGAAACGCCAACGTCGACAGACCGAGCAAAACCAAGCCCGCGATCACCACCCCATGAATGACCAGCAGCGCCTTGGTATTGTCGCGCACGACGATGATCACGCCGAGCACGGTCAGGGAAAGCACGGCCACCGGCAGCTCGCTGGCCGTGAAGACCGCGGCAGTCTGTCCGAATCCGAGGGCGGTCCAGATTTCCGCGGCGAAATTGTCGCGGAAGTCGCGGATTGCGGTGGTCAGCACATAGGACAGCACGAGCAGGGCGATCCCCACGCCGTAGCGCTGCAGGAAGCGCATGCGCGCCGCGGAATCCATCGGCGCTCGCCGCACGCGTGCAGTCTCATCCTGTGGACTCGGCGCAGGCATTTGCGACAGCACCCAAACGGACAATCCCAGCAGAGGGAAGAAAAGTGCACCGGCCGCGGCCGGCATCCAAAACGGGCTGATGTGCCATCCATCCATCAGCAGCTTGCCGACGGATTTTACCGCCCCTGAGGAGACTATGAAGCTGGCGCACAGAATTGCGCCGAGTACCTCGGAGGTGCGTCGGCCCTCCATGAAGCCAAAGACCAGTCCCCAGATCAGTCCCAAGGGCAGACCGTTTAGAAACATGGCAAATACGTTCCAAGGCGCAGGCACCACCGCAAATAGAAGCAGGGCCAGCCACGACATAAAAATGAGTACGACGATGGCGGCGGCGCGCCTATTCGGCGTGACTTCCGCGATGTACTTGACACCGATCATTTTTGAAACCGCGTAGCCGAGCACCTGCGCGAGCACCAGCGCAATCTTATAGTCGAGCGCGAAGTGCCATCCCGGAACGTCGGTAAAAAGGGCGACGGAAAACGGCTTGCGGAATGCGTACATCGAGAAGTACGCCGCAAATCCGGCGAGCCCGGCGAAGATCGTGAAGACGACGGGGTTGGCCCTTTCAAGGACCTGATGGAGCCTGGAAGTCACGCGCGCGAGACTACCATACGAGGCAGTGCGGGTCTGCCCGGTGTGCGCGGGCAGACCCTTACTCTTACCTTTCGGCCGCGCCTCGCATTTTCAGTCGTGATGATGCGATTCGGATCCTCGCCTGACCTCGCCGCGGATTTCGCCGGCGGGGAAGGCGCTCGTGTGGATATTCGCGTACGCGGTACCGCTCTCCAGCGCATCCGCCAATGCCTGGAAATCGCCCGCGGTTACGTTTTGTCCCGCGATTGCCAGCACATTGGCCGCGCTCAAGGTACCCGTCACGGTTCCGCCGCTTGCCGGACACGCCTGAGTACCGGCGGGTGCGGAAGCGAGATTCGCGCAGAAGAAAACCATGACGCCGCCCGCCATGTGCTTCTTGCCGAAATGAATATGAGCCTGCGTGACGGGGGCGCTCAAATCCGAATACGTAAGGACGAAGCTCAGAGATTGATTGACGCGATCAAGGCGCAATTCGAGCGTCGCGTGGCCCGGAGACAGAATGGCCCCGGTCTGCGCGTTCAATGCTCCGACTTCGTTGAAACCCGAAAAGTCCGCATGGAATTGTTCTGTACGATGCGACGCGATGGCTGGCGCCGCTGCTAAGGTAAAAAGGATGAGTCCCATGAATATTCGATACATGACTTGCTCCTTCTCTTTGGGAATGTATAACTGCGGAAGACATGGCGAGTCTACTCACGGCAATGTGAATTTAAAGGGGCCGCTCGACCGCACCTTGGTCGAAGGGATGCCTAAAATCCGTCATCGTTTTGTAGTAATTGCCTACGGGAGCTGTGCGCTGCAATGGTGAGCAAATCATTCGACCTTGCGATTGTCGGTGCCGGCATCATCGGGTTGTCGTGCGCACGCGCTGCTGCACTGAAAGGACTGCGCGTCATCGTCATTGACCGCGACCTTCAGTCAAGCGGCGCATCCGTGCGAAACTTCGGCTTCGTGGTGGTGACGGGCCAGGAGCGCGGCACGACATGGTCTCGCGCCCGCCGCACCTGCGCCATTTGGGAAGAACTGGCTCAGCAGGCCGAATTTCCGATTCTGCAGCGGGGCCTGTGGATGACGACCCGCCGGCCGGAAGCCGTGCCCATCCTCGAAGCTTTTCTCCAGACCGAGATGGGCGAGGGCTGCAAGATTTTAAGCCGCGCTGCCGCGCGCGCCTGCTGCGGTGAGATTGTGAATGAGCAGGTGCAGGCCGTGCTCAGCAGCTCGATCGATCTTCGAGTCGAATCGCGGGAGGCGATTCCAAAAATCGCAGCATGGTTGGCCGGGCGCTTGGGTGTAGTATTCTTGCGTCAGACCGCGGTACTGGCAGCCGCGCCGCCCCGCATCGAAACTTCGCGAGGCGTGGTGGAGGCGGGGGCGGTCGTGGTGTGTCCCGGAGACGACATGGTCTCGCTGTATCCGGAAAGAATTGCGAAGTACCAGGTGAGCCGCTGCAAGCTGCAAATGCTGCGCCTTGAAGATCCAGGGTTTCGGTTGCCCGGCATCGTGATGTCGGATCTTGGTCTGATGCGGTATCCGGGCTATTCCGCGCTGGCGGAAGCGGCGCCGCTGCGTGCGCGGCTTGAGGCGGAGCAGGGCGAGCATGTCAAGCAGGGGATCCATCTCATCGTGGTGCAAAGCGCCGACGGCAGTCTCATCGTTGGTGATAGTCATCACTACGCCGCAACGCCGGATTACTTTACCGGCGAGCGCATTGATCAACTCATTCTCGAGGAATTTTCCGCGGCGACGGGCCGGTCGCCGCCGGCCGTTCGCGAGCGCTGGCTGGGCACCTACGCTTCCGCGGATCGCAGCATGTTCATCGACGCGCCTGCGCCTGACGTGCGCCTGGCGATGATCACCAGCGGCTCGGGCGCATCGACCGGATTTGCGATCGGCGAGGAAGTCGTGGCAGATCTCTTTGGCGGGAGTGCCTGATGGCCATACGCGATCGCTTCGATCTGGTGATCTTGGATTGGGCGGGCACGACGGTGGACTTCGGATGTCATGCACCGGTCATCGCACTTCGCGAAGCCTTTGCACGCCGTGGAGTCGCCATCAGCGACGTTCAGGCGCGCCGCGATATGGGCAAACCCAAGGTTGATCACGTGCGCGCGCTGCTCAAAGATCCTGCCATCGGCAAGGCGTGGGCCGAGGCCTGCGGTCGCGCGGCGGACGATACGGATGTCCAAGGCTTGATGACGGACTTGGCCCCGTTGATGCGCGATCAAGCGGCGCGCGCGGCGCGTCTCATCGACGGCGCCCGTTCCGTGGTCGATGCGCTGCAGGCGGAAGGAATCAAAGTGGGCTCATCAACCGGTTACACACGCGAGATGATGGCGCCGGTGCTGCGCGAAGCGGCGGCGCAAGGTTACGTACCGGATCATGTGGTTTGTTCCGGCGAGACGCCGGCCGGAAGGCCGACGCCGCTCATGATTTACAAAGCATGCGCTGAGCTCGGAGTTTGGCCTCTGTCGCGCACAGCCAAAGTAGATGATACCGAAGCCGGCGTCGCTGAGGGTCGAGCCGCGGGCTGTTTCACGGTGGGAATCACGGCATCCGGCAATGCCGTAGGGCTGTCTCAGCAAGCCTTGTCGGCGCTGCCTGCCGCCAATCGCGCCGCGCGCATTGCGGCGGCGGAAAAATCACTGATGGCTGCGGGAGCAGACGTGACCATCGATACCATCGCCCAGCTCCTGTCGGTGCTGCGGTCAGCAACCTAGCGCGGCATGCAGTGATCCAAGCTGGTGCTCCGCGTGGCGCAGCACCTCGGCGCACTCCTGCGGCGTCAGGTGCAGCCGGCCGAAGGAGTTGATGCCGTCCATGTCGACAGTCCGCGGTCCGGGTCTTCGCAACACGCGGGCCAGCACCAGGCTGACCACCAGCACGTCGGTGAGATCCGGTTCGCTTCTACCGCGGTGCTCATAGTCGCCTTGATTGGCGACCGCCTCGCACATGGCCTCGTCGAACTCCCAGTTTTCGAGCACCGCTTTACCAATGGCCGGATGCCAGCCTGAAATCATGTCTCGAAAAGCAGGATTCTGGAAAAGCTGCTGCGACGTACCCGCCGACCGCACCATGATGTACAGGCGGCCGATGCCGTGCAGAAGTCCGGTGAGAAATGCCTCTTCCGGGCTTACCTTGGTGCGCCGTGCAATGACCTGGCAAATCGCCGCCACGGAAATGCTGAGCTCCCACAGAATGTTCAAATGGTTGGAAATCGAGCGCAACGAAGGCGCCAACCGGACTTGTTTGACGGCGAAGGCCATCACCGCGCTCTGCACCGGACGGTGACCCAAGCGTGTGATCGCGGCGCGCAAATCGATCAAATGTTTGCCGGCAGGATTGAAGGCAGCCGAATTCGCGACTTGCAGCAGTCGGGCCGCGAGTCGCGGTTCCGTGCCGACGATTTTGACGATTTCCGACAGTCTTACGTTCGGTTCGGCGAGTGCCTTGCGAATTCGCATGACAACATCGGGAAAGGACGGAAGATTGACGGTGCCTTTCGATACCTCGGTCGCCAGACTGGCGAGGAACGCCAGTGCGAATGATCGCTCTTCCTCGCTGACGGCAACGATTTCAGCCGGCGCAGCGGCCTTTGCGGGAGCAACGGGCTTGGCCGCAGCAACGGGTTTGCCCGCAGCAACCGGCTTCGCCGGGGAGGCGGGTCTTGCGGGAGCAGCCGTTTTTGCGGGAACTGATCCTTTCAGTTTGCCGGTCGATGATGCGAGATTCGCCATAGTTATTACTTAGAACTGTGCACCATTTGGCCGGTCACTCCCAAGGATTTCGGCTACTTGCGGTAAATCTTGACAGAATATTTCAGGGTGCTTAAGGCTTACCCGCAACCCATAAGCCCCATAACTGATTACGTCCGGTATGTATGAAAGCGGACATTGTGTGCGATGGCCTGATTGCCATGTGAGATGTGGCGCACGAATGGACGGGGATCTTATGGATTGGTGCGATGCACAAGTTGCGGTTTCGCCGCGCGTCGGCCACGATCAAACTGTTTCTCAAAACCAGGATGGACCGTGATGCCCGAAGCCGAGTTGCCCCCTGATGTGCAGAAAAAGGCGGTCCTCCTCGCGGCGCTAATTGGCTGGCTGGCCGCGCCGGTGCAGGCCGCGAACTATCAGGTTTACGTAACCAATGAACGATCGGGCGACGTCACCGTCATCAATGGCGGCGACTTCAGCGTCGCCGCGACCATTCCGGTCGGCAAGCGGCCGCGCGGCATTCATGCGAGCCCCGACGGCAAGACTGTCTATGTGGCCTTAAGCGGCACGCCCATCGAGGCACCGCCGCAGATTGACGCCCACGGCAACCCGGTATTCGAGAAGAAAAAGGGTGGCGACGATGATGACGCTGCTGCCGATAAGGCCGCCGATGGCATCGGCGTGTTGGACGTCGCCGCCAAGAAGCTGACCGGCAAGCTCAACGCGGGATCGGATCCTGAAGAGTTTGCCTTGAGCAAAGATGGACGCCGAATTTACATTTCAAACGAAGACACAAAAACGGCGAGTGTGATCAGCATTGCCGCGGCGAAATTGGAGCACATCATCCCGGTGGGCCAGGAACCGGAAGGCGTGACGACCACGCCTGACGGCAAGCAGTTCTACGTCACGTGCGAAGCCGGCGGCGACATTTATGTGGTGGACACTGCCACCTACTCGGCAGCGGCGCATTTTAAAGTGAATGGGCGGCCCCGCAGTGTGGCCTTTCTGTCCACGGGCGGAATCGGGTTCATTCCCTCAGAATCGGCCGGCGAACTGAACGTCATCGATTCGGTGAATATCAAAGTGTTGAAGACCATTGCGCTGCCGCCGGGTTCGCGGCCCATGCGGGTTACATTGTCGCCCGATGAAAAGAGACTGTATGTCAGCAATGGACGCGCCGGAACGATTTCCGTATTCGACACCCACAGCTATGAATTGCTCGACACCATCAAGGTGGGAACTCGTCCGTGGGGAATGGGAGTATCGCCTGATGGAAAGTTTCTGTTCACGGCCAACGGACCTTCCAACGACGTGTCCGTCGTCGACCTTAAGACGAACAAGGAAGTGCGTCGAATCAAAGCCGGCTCGAGCCCCTGGGGTATCGCCATCACTTCCCGACAATGAATACTTGCTGCTCGGTGATGCTCCGAGTGAATCCTTCCTTGAAGGCACGTGCGCGGAGCACAGCAGGACCGGTCAGTTTGATGGGCCCTGCGTAGCTCATATCAGATGCGCTCGGCACGGTGCCGTCCAGGGTATAGCGTATGTCGGCACCGGGTTCGCCCATGGTCAGCGAAATCTCAACCGATCCCGCGAACGTTCCACCCGGCGGCGAAATCACCGGCGGCGGCAACACCGGGCGTCCGGGCAGGCTGTTGATCCAGTCTTTGAGCAGCTGCATACCTTTTTGATCGATGGTTTCGCGCGCCAGCGGGGGCATTTTGATATCACCTGTGGTGTTGGCGCGCATGTAGACGATCGAGCGCCAAATATCATGCGGTGAGATGACACGCGGGTGATCGATGCCTTGATCGATCAACACCGGTCCATCGATCAGCGCCTGGCGGGCGAGCGGCGTGTCATAGCGCGCGTCGAAATTGGCCACCGTGCCGCCGGGGCGGTGGCACTGCGAACAATTCGCATCGAGATAGGATCGCGCACGATCTTCCAGCGTCCGCGAGGCGTCATCGGCGGAGGCGAGCGTTGCGAACGATCGCAGCTCCTCGTCCTTGAACCCCGGCGCGAACAGGCCGAGATGATTCCAGGTGCGCAACTGGTTGTCGGAAACCCCTGACGGGTACGTGAATGATCGGTTCAATTGCCGTGTCTTCACGCCGAGCACGCCGCCGGCCTTTGCCGTGTGGCAGGTCAGGCAATCTTGTCTGCTCGGGTAGTACCAGCTCTGTTGATGGACCTCTCCATTGGCCGCTCGAACGGGAATGTCTTCCGTTCGACTGCCCTCGAGCAAGTCAGCGTCACTGCCGTCCGCTCTCCACTTGTACACGACGCCATAGACGCCGCCGGCGGAATCGCATACGAGCAGGCGAGTCTCGAGCCTGCGTTTGGCGCTCGCATTGCCGCCGTCCGCGGGTAAGTCAAAATTCTTCACCAATACGGTGCCCGGTGGAAAGCGCCACTCGCCGGTCGCCGAAAAAGCTATTTTCCCGTTCGGCAGAGAAATCCAGCGCGACTTATCGGCGCCATCGGACCAAAAAGCGACGACGAGATCGTAGGGGATCAGCTCCTTGCTCGGGATCCGCTTGGCTGTATCGCTGAAGGCTCCGGTTTGCGAGAGAAGCACGGGAATCTTGCCGTCGGCTCGCGGCGGCATTTGCAAGTACGGCTTCGCTGCTGTCCGCGAAGCGAGACCATACGGCGCCGGCTGGCAGGCGGCGAGGACGGCAAAGAGTGCCAGCGCGAGACTTGTTTTTGCTGCGATCTTCAATCGGTAGGTGCGCATGGAGACCTATATAGTAGCGAATAAACCCATCGTGACGTGAGGCGTGCATGAAACCTGGCTTACCCATACTCTTGAGCGTGAACGGCGGATACGTCGATGCCGCCGGCTTTCTGGCGCTGCACGGATTGTTCACCACCCACGTCACGGGCAATTTTGTAACACTCGGCGCCTCATTGGTGCTGGGAACCAGCGGCGCGCTGGCAAAGCTGCTGGCGCTGCCGCTGTTCTGCATCGTCGTGTTGGGGGTGCGGCTGCTCAGCGTAGCCCTGGCGGCGAAGCGCTTGCCGGCGCTTCGCACCATACTCGGACTCAAATTGGCGTTGCTGACGGCCGGTGCGGTGCTCGCCATTCGGTTCGGGCCCTTCGACAGCGGCGACGGATGGGCCGCGCTTCTGACCGGTATGGCATTGGTTGCGGCGATGGCGATTCAAAACGCCATACACAGGATTCACATGGGCGCGTTGCCGCCGACGACCATCATGACCGGCAATACGATTCAGATCATGATCGATCTCGCCGATCTAATCCGCGGCGTGCCGGCGGATGTGCGTGCAGCGATACATACGCGCCTGTCCAGAATGTCCGCCGGCGTCATAGCCTTTGCCGCGGGCTGTGCCGCCGCCGCGCTGATTTATGCCAAGCAGGGCATTTGGTGTTTTGCCATTCCACCCCTGGTCGCTGCGGGCACTCTGTGGTTGGGGGAGTCGATTCCTGAAAAAACCTGACTGCGGCATGTCCCGATTTGTCCGCCGTTTTCGATGTACTCCATAAGGAACACGTGAATTGACACTGAACGGGAGACATCATGGAAAATACAGTCACCGGCACCGCAGGCGAAACTCAGTCTCGGGGCGAGCGATCCGCACTGCAGAACACCAGCACGTCCACCAGCACACTGAAACTGATGCTGTTGTGGCTCGCGGTTGGCCTCCCGCTGCTCTGGGGCGTGATCAAAGCTCTGCAAGACCCCGGCAATCTAATCCCCTAGGCGCGCGCTGAACTCCCCCCGTCTTGAGGCTTGGGTGCGCAGTTGCCTGCGCTATAATGCCGCAAGAACAACGATCTTAGAGGGGGAGTTTCATGTCGAAATCGATTTTCGCGTCACTCATTCTGATCTTGGGTGTCGCCGCCACTGACGCAAGCTCAGCGCAGGACGCTCCCGCAGTTCCCGCCACTCCCGCGGCTACCGACTACGCCAATCCCGACGTGTGGCTGTGCCGCCCCGATAGGCAGGACGCTTGCACGGTTTCTCAAGATGCGACCATCGTTGCCGTTAATGGCGCACTGACGCGTGAGAAATTTCATGCGGCAAAGAATCCGCCGATCGATTGCTTCTATGTCTATCCCACGGTGTCAAACGAACCCGGTGGGAATTCCGATTTAACCATCACGGGTGCCGAAAAGCTGGTCGTGAACGCGCAATTTGCGCGCTTTGCGGCCAAGTGCCGCCTATACGCACCGATGTATAGGCAAGTCACTCTGACGGCATTGCGCGCGATGATTGCAGGCAAGCCCATCCCGGCCGATCGCGACTTGGGATATAGCGACATTGTCGCCGCATGGAATTACTATCTCGCCCATGACAATAAGGGCCGCGGCGTCGTGCTGGTGGGTCACAGCCAGGGCTCGGGAGTCCTGACGCGTTTGATCAAGGATGAGATCGACGGCAAACCCATTCAGGATAAATTGATATCCGCCATTTTGATGGGCACCAGCCTGCCGGTGCCGAAGGGCGCCGATGTCGGGGGCGCGTTCAAGAATATTCCGGTTTGTCACAGCAACAGCCAGATTGGCTGCGTCATTGCGTTCGCCGATTTTCGCGTCAACGTGCCGCCGCCCGCCAATTCGCGCTTCGGCAAAGCCGCTGAGGGCATGCAGGCGGTCTGCGCCAATCCGGCTGCGTTGGGCGGCGGTTCCGGCTTGCTCGACGCTTATTTGTCTGCCGGCCGCATTTCCACCGGTTCCGACGGTCCGCGAGAACCCTTTGACTGGACTCAACCTTCCAAGCCCATCGACACTTCTTTCGTCAAAGTACCCGGCCTGTTGAGCGCCGCGTGCGTGGTGGATGAACACGGATCCTATCTGGCCGTGACCGTTCATCCCACAGCGGGCGGCGCGCGGACCAATGACATATCCGGCGACGTCGTCGTGAACGGCCAGGTACTGGAAGACTGGGGTCTGCACCTGATCGATGCCAACCTCACGATGGGCAACTTGGTTGCAATTGTCGGCGATGAAACCAAGGCCTATTTGGCGAAGGCTAAGAAGTGAAGCGCGGTCGCTGCGGTTTCGCGCTGCGCTTGGACAATTGCATTGATCAAGATAACGCTGGGCGATGACTGGGTAGACATTGAGCCCCATCTCGATCGAGCGCTCGAGTTGTCGGGAACCGAGCGCGACGCTTACGTAGGTCAGGTGGCATTGGAACAGCCCGGCATCGCGGCCGCGCTCAGAGAATTACTGGCTGACCGCGATGAGCTCGACTCGAAGGGCTTTCTCGAAGAGCCCGTCATGGCGTTAACCGACATTTCACTGGTCGGTCAACAAGTCGGCGCTTACACGATCGATTCGCTCATTGGACGCGGCGGCATGGGCGAGGTATGGCTGGCGCTTCGCAGCGATGGGCGCTTCGAGGGCAAATTCGCCATCAAGTTTCTCGACAGCTACGCCGCCTCGCCTCTTGCGCTCGATCGATTTCGGCGCGAGGGGCGTCTGCTGGCGCGCCTGTCCCATCCGCATATCGCGCGGCTCATCGATGCCGGCGTCACATCCGCCGGCCGTCCCTATCTGGTGCTCGAGTACATCGATGGCGAGCGCATCGATAGCTATTGCGACTCGCACTCACTCGGCACTGAGGCTCGAGTGCGGCTGCTCCTGGACGTGCTATCCGCCTTGGCACACGCCCACAGCAATCTGGTCGTCCACCGAGACCTCAAACCCTCCAATGTCTTGGTGACCTCGCACGGCGTCGCCAAGTTACTCGATTTCGGTATCGGCAAGCTGCTGCACGCGGATACGGACGGCGATGGCGGGTCGACGTCCACTCGTCTGGAAGATTCCGCGCTCACTCCAGAATATGCGGCGCCTGAGCAGTTTTTGGGAGAGCCTGCGTCCACCGCCACCGATGTGTACCAGCTGGGTGTGCTGATGTTTGTCTTGCTGGCGGGCCGCCTGCCGCTTGCAACACAAGGAACCACTCGGGCCGAGCGCGTCAAAGCGGCCCTGGACGCCGAGCCGATGCGATTGTCGGCCGCGGCGGCGTCGGGCGCGCGCACAGCGCTGCGCGGTGATCTGGATGCCATCGTATCGAAGGCGCTGCGCAAGCTGCCGCAGGAGCGCTACGCTACCGCGGCAGCGCTCGCGGATGATCTGAAGCGGTATCTTGGCAACGAGCCTGTGGCTGCGCGGGCCAACTTGCTTGGCTATCGAATGCGAAAATTCGTCCGCCGCTACCGTGCGGCGGTCATTGGCACGTCAGCGGCGATACTGGCGCTCATTGCCGCCACAGGGTTCGCGTTGTTGCAAATGCGCGAGGCGCAAATCCAGCGCGATTTATCGCAAGCGCAGGCCAAACGGGCGGAGGTGCAGGCTGAGTTCGTCACGCTGATGATGTCGACCGTCGGCGACAAGCCGGCCACCGCTGAACAACTGCTGGATGCCGGCCGGCAACTGCTCGATAAGCACTACGGCAACGATCCTCGATTCCGGGCCACCGCCATGCTCAATCTATCGGCCCGTTATGCCGATCTTGGGCTCACGACCAAGGCGCATTCCGCCTTGGAAAACGCTGACGCGCTGGCCCACCAGCTCAATGATCCGATGCTCATTGCGGGATCGCAATGTGCTTTAGGAGAATCGGAAATGGATCTGGGCCATACGGATGCCGCAGTCGCGAGGGTGGCTGCGGGGCACGCCGCATTGTTGTCGGTACCGAATGCCGACCCACGGATCCTCGAGGACTGCGCCGAGGCGGAGGCGGCCGTCACCGATGCGCAGGGCAATCCGCGCGAGGCGACGCAAATTGCCGAGAAAGCGCTGGCATTGCTGGAGCGCATCGGTGAAACCCACGACGTGCGTTACCCCGGACTCCTGGGCCGGATTTCGGATTTTTACAAGGAGGCGGGCGATACCCACAAGGGCTTCGAATACGGCGAACGATCACTGGCCGCATACGAGAACAATGGATTGGGCGATACTGATCAATCCATGACGGCCATGCACAACATGGCGTCCAGCTTGAGCGGCGTCGGCGAAGCCAAAGCGGCATGTGCCCGCGAGCAACAAGTCGTCTCGCGGCTGCAGGCAACCGGCAGGACCATCATTACTGCCATAGCGGTTTTTCAAGGCAGTTGCTTCCTCAAGGCCGGTGACGCCGCCACGGCTTTGTCATGGTTCGACAAGGGCTTAAAGACGGCGCAGGACGGGAACGATGCGTCCCTGCAAATGCACGCACGCGTGTATCGCGCGAGAGCCTTGATCGAACTGAAGCGCTTTGACGAAGCGGGCACGGAACTCGATCGCGTCGCCGCGCTGGCCGCGCAAAACATCGCTATGGGCGGGATCGCCGCGGGCCGCGGACAAATCGTTCGCGCCCAATGGCTGTTGGCGCAGGGCCGGCCCGAAGACGCGCAACGCATATTGAGTCCGATGCTTCCGGCGTTGCGGGAGCCCAACGGCCGGCAGCGCACGCTTCTCCCGGGGGCGTTGACAGGGTCGGTCAGGATTGCGATGGCGCAAAAGCGCTATCTCGAGGCCGTCGATTTGGCGAACGAACTCCTTAAAGAACAAGCGCGGCGCGCCCGCAACCCCGCCATGAGCGCTGATGTGGGCGAGGCTTCGCTGCTGCTCGCGCTGGCCAAGCAAGCGATCGGCGATCAGAACGGCATGCACGAGGCTGCGCGCCAGGCAGTGATATCGCTGACCGCCGGGCTGGGTGCTGACAACGTGCGCACGCGCGAAGCGATGAATCTGCAATAATGCCGCGACTCTCATAAGGTAACCCTTCAAGCGAAAACTATGCTGAAACAATTCATGCTTGCTGCATTGGCCTTTACGCTCATGGGGATGAGCGCGCCGGTCGAGTATTCCATCGAGGCCGTACGCTACGGCGTTTCTCCCGGGGTTCCGGTCAACGCCCTGGTGGTGGGTGGTCCAAAAGACGAGAAAGTCGATGTCGATTTTGTGGTGTGGCTGATTCGCGGCGGCGGCCGCAATATTCTTTTCGATAGCGGCTTTCACCGAGAGCGTTGGTTCAAGCAGTGGACCGTCACGGATTACTTGCAGCCCGATGAAGCGGTGCGGCAGGCCGGCGTGAAACCGGAAGACGTCACCGATGTCGTGATAAGCCATGCGCATTGGGATCACATGGGGGGCATCGACCTGTTTCCCAAAGCGACGGTGTGGATTCAGAAAGACGAATTTCGTTATTACACGGGAGACGCGTGGCAGGCCGGCGGCCAGCACGGCGGCATCGACCCGGACGACGTTCAGCAACTCATCAAGCTGAACACCGAAGGACGATTGCGGCTGGTGGACGGCGATAATGTGGAGATAATTCCTGGAATCCGAGCGTATGTTGGATCCCGGCACACCTTTGCGTCCCAATATCTGCGTGTCGACGG
>DATHFW010000080.1:0-3577 GCA_035317945.1 Steroidobacteraceae bacterium
TATCCAAGCGGCCGCTTGCACATGGGGCACGTCCGCAATTACACCATAGGCGATGCGCTGGCGCGATTCATGCGCATGAACGGCCGCAACGTGCTGCAGCCGATGGGATGGGACGCCTTCGGTTTGCCGGCCGAGAACGCCGCCATAGAGAACCGGGTACCACCGGCGAAATGGACCCTCGACAACATCGCCCACATGAAGGCGCAGTTGAAATCACTGGGCTACGGCTTGGATTGGAGCCGCGAACTCACGACCTGTCTTCCAAACTACTATCGCTGGAATCAGTGGTTGTTTCTTCGCATGCTGGAGAAGGGCGTCGCGTACCAGAAGACCGGCGTGGTGAACTGGGATCCTGCCGATAAAACGGTGCTGGCCAACGAGCAGGTCATCGATGGGCGCGGCTGGCGCACCGGCGCTCTCGTCGAAAAGCGCGAGATTCCGATGTACTACTTGAAGATCACGGCGTATGCCGAAGATCTGCTCGATGCCCTGAACGGCATGCCGGATTGGCCCGAGCGAGTGCGCGCCATGCAGGCGAATTGGATCGGCCGCAGCGAAGGCGTGCGACTGGGATTTCCGCACAAGATCGGCGAAGGCGGCGTGCTGTATGCCTTTACCACGCGCGCCGATACCATCATGGGCGTGACGTTTTGCGCGGTGGCGGCGGAACATCCGCTGGCGGCCTATGCGGCGCGCGACAACCCAAAATTGGCGGCGTTCATCGAGGAGTGCAAACGCGGTCCGGCGATCGAGGCCGAGCTTGCCACCCAAGAAAAAAAGGGCATGCCGACCGGACTCGTGGTGCGGCATCCGATCAGCGACGAGCCCGTGCCGCTCTGGGTCGGTAACTACGTGCTCATGAGCTACGGCGACGGCGCCGTCATGGGGGTCCCGGCACATGATGAGCGGGATTTCGAATTCGCCAAAAAATATGGTTTGCCGATCAAGCCGGTCATCGATGTTGAAGGCCGGCCGTATTCGTTGGCGGCCTGGCAGCCCTGGTACTCCGATCACGGCCGCTGCGTGAATTCCGGCCGGTATGACGGTTTGGACTATGAACGCGCTGCCAATGCGGTTGCGATGGATTTGAGCGCCAAGGGTTTGGGCGAGAAGCGCACTACCTGGAGATTGCGCGATTGGGGAATCTCGCGGCAGCGATATTGGGGCTGCCCGATTCCAATCATCCACTGCAAGAGCTGCGGAGCGGTGCCGGTTCCCGATGAAGAATTGCCGGTGGTTCTGCCGACCGACCTGGTGCCCGACGGCAGCGGCAATCCCCTCTTGAAAGACACCGCGTTCTTGAACGTCAAGTGTCCCAAATGCGGTGCCGATGCGCGGCGTGAAACCGACACCATGGACACGTTCGTGGATTCGTCTTGGTATTTCCTGCGCTTTGCCTGCGCCGACAATGACCAGGCCATGCTCGATTATCGGGTCCAGTATTGGCTGCCCGTGGATCAATATATCGGCGGTATCGAGCACGCCATTCTTCACCTGCTGTACGCGCGCTTCTGGACGCGGTTCATGAACGAGATGGGCGCGGTGTCATTCAAGGAGCCGTTCGCGCGATTGTTCACGCAGGGCATGGTGTTGAACCAGATGTTCTACCGCAAAAGCAATGCCGGGCGAGTGGAGTATTTCAATCCTGCCGATGTGACGGTAACCACCGACAAGGTCACGCAGCAACGCGTCGCGGTGCTGCGCGCCGATGGGAAAGAAGTGGAGTCCGGCGGCCTCGTGACCATGTCCAAGTCGAAAAAGAACGGCGTCGATCCGCAAGAGCTGGTGGACGAATTCGGCGCCGATACGGCGCGCCTTTTCATGATGTTTGCGGCGCCTCCGGAACAAACGCTGGAATGGTCCGATGAAGGCGTGCAGGGCGCTTTCCGCTTCATCAAACGCCTGTGGAAAGCCGTGTATGACCACGTAGCGCAGGGGCCGGCGGCGCCGCTCGACAAGGCGGCTTTGACCGAGGTGCAGCGGGCCATGCGCAGGCAGTCTCATCAGACATTGGCGAAAGTGACGGACGACATAGGCCGCCGCCGCACATTCAACACGGCCATTGCGGCCGTCATGGAGCTTTTGAACGCGCTGGCCAAGTTCCCGCGTGGTTCGCCGCAGGATCGAGGCATTTCACAGGAGGCGCTGGAGATTGCCGTACTGACGCTGTCGCCCATCATCCCGCATGTCACCCACGCGTTGTGGCGGGACTTGGGTCATCGCACCGCGCTGGTTGATGAGCCATGGCTCAAGGTCGACGCCGAGGCGTTGCAATCATCCACGCTGCAAATGGTCGTACAAGTGAACGGCAAGTTGCGCGCGCATATTTCCGTCGCCGTGGATGCCGACGATGCCGTGGTGCGTGCCGCGGCGCTCGCCGACCCCCATGTCCAGAAGTTCATCGGCAGCTCGGCGGTGCGCAAGGTGATTCTCGTGCCCGGCAAGCTCGTGAACATCGTGGTGTAATGCGCCGTGGCCAGCGGGAAATATTTGATTCTGCTTGGCGCATGTGCGCTGTGCGCGTGCGGGTTTCGACTGGCCGGCAGTGATCCGCTGCCTGCCGTCATGGCCCGGCCCTATCTGTCGCTGAAAGACCCCTACACCGATTTTTCGCGCGAATTCGAACACCAGCTCAAGAGCTCCGGCGCCACGCCGCAGCTTGCGCGCGCGGCCGCTACGGCGACCGTCGAGGTCACCAAGGATCTGGTCGAGCAACGCACGCTCGCGGTATCGGCGAAAAACATCCCGACCGAATACGAACTCACTTACACCGTCACGTTTAGCGTGCGCGGCCCCGACAAGGAGTTGCTCGCACCACAGACGATCAGCCTGTCGAGGGATTTCAGTTTCGACGAAACCCTGCAGCTTGCCAAAGAACACGAGGCGGATATCCTGCGCCAACAAATGGCGCGCGATCTGGTGTCCATTGCGATGCGCCGGCTGACGAGTTTGAAGTAGCGCCGGCGTGGGATTCCACGGTGCTGTTGATTAACGCCATCGATCGGCTCGCCCTGCAAGTCCTCTTGGATCGCTATGGCTTGGCATTGCAGCTCGTCGCGCCGGGCGAAGTCATTCCCGGCTCGTACTGGGGCGAGCGCGAGGCGGGCCTGATGGGAGCCAAAATCTTTGCGCGTCTCGACACGCCGGTGCATTCGGTGCTGCATGAGGGCGCCCATTTTATTTGCATGACGCCGGAACGGCGCGCCGGGTTGGATACCGATGCCGGCGGCGATCATGCGGAAGAGAATGCCGTTTGCTACCTGCAAATCATTTTGGCGCAATCGCTGCCGAACGTCGGCCGTGAACGAATGTGCCGCGACATGGACGAGTGGGGCTACACCTTCAGGCTGGGAAGTGCCGCAACTTGGTTTGATCAGGATGCTGCGGACGCGCGTGACTGGCTGATGCGCCACGGCGTGCTCGATTCAGAGAGCCGCCCTACCTATGCCTGTCGATAGTCCCATGTCCTGACCGCGGTTCAGGCCGCGTTTGCCGCGGCCGGCGTTGCCATCGCGTAGACGCGGCCAAAACGATTCGCGAGAAAGGCCTTCAGTCCGATCTCTTCCTGGCGAATCAG
>DATHFW010000081.1:0-13628 GCA_035317945.1 Steroidobacteraceae bacterium
CGCAGCGAGATCGGTGATCAAGGCCATCAGACGGTCCGAATGTTCGCCGCCGCCCGCCATCGTCACATCCGTGATGTACTTGCCGTTCACGACGAAAGTAGGGACACCGGTAACCCGATAGCGCTGCGCGAGTTGATCCGCTCTTTGCATTGCGGTCTCGACGTTAAACCCGTGATATTCCTTTTCGAAATCGGCGCTGGAGATTCCCAGCTTTTTAATGAAGGAAAGCTGAGCGCTCTCCGCTGCCGCGGCGTTGTTGGGATCGGCCCCGATCAACGGATTGCCGTTGACCTGGATTTCCTTGAACACCTCGCTGTGAGCCTCGTTCAATTTGCCCATGCTATCCAGCGTATAAAAAAGACGCGCCAAGGATCGATGGCCTTCGTTCCACAATACCGGTACCCGCGAAAAACTGACGTAGGCCGGTTTGGTCTTGAGCCAGGCCGCCACGGCTGGCTCGAGCGCGTAGCAATGCGGGCAGGCGTACCAAAAAAATTCCAACACTTCCACTTGTCCGGCCGCAACATTGGTCGGCTGCGCCGGAACCATTCGCGTGTAATTGACGCCTTCCTGCCACTGCGTTCCGGCAGGCGTGGCAGCCGCCGCCGCCGTTGTTGCGGCCGCCACGGTGGAAGCGACTGCGGCCAACAGCTTATTTTGCGATCCCGTATCTCCCGGCGTTTCCTCCACGGTCTCTGAGCCGTCCTCGTTCAGGCGTGTCATCGTCAGCGGCTTCGTGACATCCGCTGCCGTCTTGCCGGGCGTTGCCGGAGCCGTGGTGTTCACGGCAGGCTCGGCGGCCGGCGCGGGCGCTTTCGCCGGCGCCAGACCCGACGGTTCCTGTTTGCCGCAGCCGGTCAATGCCAGCGCCATCCCCAACCCAAGCAGCAAGGACAGCCGGTGCAGGCGCATCAGCGAATTCCCTGCAAGTAGGAGGCAAGGTTTCGAATATCCTCGGGCGAGAGGCGTTTGGCGATGGTCTGCATGATGCCGTTTGGCCCGGTTGCTCGAGTGCCGGACGCGTAGTCGTTCAGCTGCTTCACGACGTATCCCGATTGCTGACCGCGCAGCGCCGGAAATTTTGCCGGTTCATTGCCGCGGCCCGTCGGGCCATGACAGGCCATGCATGCCGGAATCCCGCGCGCTTGATCGCCGCCGCGATAGAGGCTTTGGCCGGCTTGCCAGAAGGAGGGATCCGCTTCCAATCCGGTGTTGGTCAAGCTGTCGAAATACATGCCCAAATCGGCCATGTCATCCGCCGTCAAATTTGCAGACATCGGCATCATGACGGGACTCGCGCGCTTGCCGGTCTTGAAATTATTCAGCTGCTCCGCGATGTAGTCGGCGCCGATCCCTGCCAAGCTTGGCCAATCGGTATTGGTGCTGTTGCCGTTGGCGCCATGACAGGCCTGGCAAGTCGCAGCCTTGGTGGCGCCGGCTTCGATGCTGGGCGCGGGGAGCGCGGAGGTAGTGATCAGAGTGCCGGAAATTGTTGCTGCGAGAATCCAAAACCGCTTCATAACGCCCTAGTACCCCGTTTTATTGTGACCTGCTGTCAACCCTAAATTGTACACTAGAGCCAACCTTCGCATAATTTGCGTCCGCCGGCGGCCATGACTACCTATTCAAATGTGAAATTCATGACCAGCGCGGCCGAGGCGCATCAGCTCGCCCCGGATTCAGGCAGGGAAATCGCTTTTGCCGGACGCTCGAACTCGGGTAAGTCCACCGCCATCAACGTCATCACGCAACGCGCCGGACTAGCCCGCGTCAGCCGAACGCCGGGGCGCACGCAGCTGATTAATTTTTTCGAACTGGCGCCCGAGCGGCGGCTGGTGGATCTGCCGGGGTACGGGTTCGCCAAAGTGCCCGAGCGGGTGCGGCTCCACTGGCTGGCTCTGATGGAGCACTATTTCAATGTGCGCGAATCGCTGGTGGGCTTGATGCTCATTGTCGACAGCCGGCGCGGCCTGGGTGCTCAGGATGTCGCCATGCTCGAGTGGATCCTGGCCAGAAATCGCAACGCACATGTTTTGTTGACAAAAGCAGACAAACTGAATCGTCAGGATTCATTGCGCGTATTAAGGGAAACAGTGGCGGCCGGCGCGGACGCTGCGGTGTCTGCGCAACTTTTCTCAGCGCACAACAAACAAGGAATTGAGGAAGCGCGCGAGGTCATGGATCGCTGGCTCGCCAGCGCATAAAAAAAGCCCCGATGGGCGCTTGTGGCAACCATCGGGGCAGACCAACCCGGCATGGGGATGACAAACCGGGTCATGCTCGCTCAGGGAGAAGAGCGAGGAGCGTCTTACACGCTCATTTGGTTAGATGGGGACGATCCGCAAAAGTTCCAGTCCTTTGAAAGCTGTTTTTTTGAGCCGTGTTCTTCGCTTCAAAAAAAGCGCCAAATCCCCCGCTGTTGGCTTATTTTGCGCCATTTTTTCGCGAAGCGCACGCGCTAATGCGCCTCATCCCAGTTGCGGCCCACCCCTACATCTACTTTCAACGGGACCGATAAATCCGCTGCGCGGATCATGTGTGTCCGTGTTTGTCCTACGAGCGACTCGACCGCCTCGTCGGCAACCTCGAGCACCAGTTCATCGTGCACCTGCATGATCAGCCGCGCGGGAATGCGCGAACTCTGCAGCCAAGAATCCACTTCGATCATGGCGCGCTTGATGATGTCGGCGGCGGTCCCCTGCATGGGCGCATTGATGGCGCTGCGCTCGGCATATTGGCGCAATGCAGCGTTGCGCGATTGAATTTCCGGCAGATAGAGCCTGCGGCCAAAAACAGTTTCCACGTAGCCGGTTTCGCGCGCCTTGCGCCGCGTCTCTTCCATGTAACGGCGCACGCCGGGATAGCGTTCGAAATAAAGATCCATGTATTTTTGCGCATCACCGCGGCCGATGCCCAATTGGCGCGCCAATCCAAATGCGGACATGCCATACATGAGTCCGAAATTGATTGCCTTGGCTGAACGCCGCTGATCCGCGCTGACCGCGTCCGGCGCGATGCTGAACACCTCCGCCGCCGTCGCCTGGTGAACATCGCGATCTTCGGCAAACGCGCGCAGCAAAGAGGCATCGCCGGACAGATGCGCCATGATGCGCAGCTCGATCTGCGAATAGTCGGCCGCCACGAGCGAGTGGCCGGGCGGCGCGATGAATGCCTGCCGAATGCGCCGGCCCTCCAGGGTGCGAATGGGGATGTTCTGTAGATTCGGATCCTGCGATGACAGTCTGCCGGTGGCTGCCACAGCCTGATGATAGGACGTATGAATACGCCCCGTGGCGGCATTGATTTGCAGCGGCAGATTGTCGGTATATGTGGATTTGAGCTTCGCCATGCCGCGATATTCCAGGATCAGCTTCGGCAGCGGATAGGTCTCGGCGAGTTCCTCGAGCACATCCTCTGCGGTCGAGGGCTGACCGGTGGGCGTCTTGCGCATCACTGGAATTCCCAACTTGCCGAACAGGATTTCTTGCAGCTGCTTCGGCGAATCCACATTGAACACGCCGCCCGCTTCACGGTGAGCCTGCGACTGAAGTTCGAGCATGCGAACCGCAATTTCCGAGCTCTGCGTCCGCAGCAGTGCGCGATCCACGAGCACACCGGCGCGTTCCATGCGGAACAACACGGGTACCAGCGGCTGCTCGATGTCTTCGTACACCGATTTCAGCGCAGGGATCGCCTCGATCTGCGGCCAAATAGCCTGATGCAGTTGCAGCGTCACGTCCGCGTCTTCTGCGGAGTACTCCGCGGCTTGATCCACATCCACTTGATTGAAGGTGATTTTCTTCGCGCCCTTGCCGACGACGTCCTCGTAGTGAATGGTTTTGACGCCGAGGTATCGCTCGACCGTGGAATCCATGTCGTGGCGCGTCGCGACGCTGTTCAGCACATATGACTCCAGCATGGAATCGAAGCGCTGGCCATTGAGCGCGATGCCGTAGTTCGCCAGCACGTGCGCATCGTACTTAAGATGATGGCCCAGCTTGGCCTTCGTCAGATCCTCGAGTACGGGTTTCAATGCGGCCAGCACCTTGTTGCGATCGAGTTGATGCGGCGCGCCCGGATAATCATGTCCCAAGGGCACGTACGCCGCTTCGCGCGGCGCCACTGCAAATGCCACCCCGACAATCTGCGCCTTCATGTAGTCCAAGCTGTCAGTCTCGGTATCGAATGAAATGAGCGGCGCCGCCTTTAGCTTCTCGAGCCAGACATCGAACTCTTCTTCCGACATGACCTTGTGATAATCGCGCGGCGCTGGCGTGGTGATGACGGCAATCGCCGCCTCGACCCGCGGGCCGCCTGAAGAAGCGGTTTCGGCAACAACCACATCGAGTTCCGTGCTGCTTTGCGCGGCATCGGGCGCGGCCTCAGGTCCCAGGGCCTTGAGCAGCGCACGCAATTCCATGCGCGAGTACAGCTCCCTCAAGCGCGGCACGTCCGCAGCGCCGCTAGTCAACTGTTCGGGGGTGACTTCCAGCTGCAGCGTGGTATCGATGGTCGCAAGCTTGCGCGACAATTCAAGCATGGGAAGTTCGTTGCGCAAATTCTCCCCGACCTTGCCACTGATATCCGCGGCATGCGCAATCAAGGCATCGAGATTCTGGTATTGATTCAACCATTTCGCCGCGGTCTTCGGTCCCACGCTGGTGACGCCGGGAATATTGTCGGAGGTGTCGCCGACCAGAGCCAGGTAATCGACGATCTGTTCCGGGAACACGTCGAACTTCGCCTTGACGCCGATGCGGTCGAGGCGGGTGTTGCTCATCGTGTTCAGCAGTTCGACATTCGGCCCCACCAATTGCGCCATGTCCTTGTCGCCGGTGGAGATCAACACCCTAAAGCCGGCCTCCGCACCTTGTTTCGCCAAGGTGCCGATCACGTCGTCCGCTTCGACGCCGGGCACGCGCAGCAGCGGTACGCCCATGGCCGCCACAGTGTCGTGAAGAGGCTGCACTTGTGCACGCAAGTCATCCGGCATCGGCGTGCGATGCGCTTTGTACTGATCGAACAGATCGTCCCTGAACGTGCGGCCGGGCGCATCGAACACCACCGCGATACGATCGGGCGCCTCCTCCTTGATCATTTTGTTCAGCATGTTGAGCACGCCCAACACTGCACCGGTCGGTTCGCCGCGCGAGTTCGTGAGCGGCGGCAGCGCGTGAAATGCGCGATACAAATAGCCCGAGCCATCGACGAGAATGAGTTTGCGAGCGCTCATGAATGCCGTCACACCCTTTAGGTTAAGGATGTGACGTCGAGTCCGTCGGTGCCGGTGTGCTCGGCGATCCTGGGCTGGGGGAAGAAGCGGGCGCGGGTGCCGCTGTGGCAGGCGATGCAGTGGCAGGCGATGCAGTGGCAGGCGATGCAGTGTTAGGCGGTGTGGGGCTGGTCGCGCCTGCACCGGATGGCGGCGGTTTTGGCCTGCCCGGCAGCGCGGGAATCGTGCGCTTTTGCTTCTGCGCATCCGGCATGACCAAGGGTCCTTTCTGGCCGCAGGCGAGGAGTGCGCCCGCGCAGACAACCACGATTAATGGCGAAAACTTCATTTCCGCGAGTATACCCGCGCCACCGCACCAGTTTGCTCGGAACTTCTGTCAACGCCTTCCAGTCAAATGCGTTACCCAAAACGGAGGTTTCGTATGCGGATTTCAAAGACTCTGGCGGCCCTACTTGCGATTGCAGCGTGCGGCGCCTCAGTTGCAGCATTTGCCGACAATCCCTTGGGATTTTATGTGGGCGCGGGCGTGGGTGAATCCCAGAATCGCAGCGATGATTCCCGTTATGGCTATCCTGGTTACTACGACGACAATCAATTCGCCTGGCAGGCAATGGTCGGTATCCGGCCGATCCGGTTTCTGGGTGTTGAAGCCGAATATCTCGACTTCGGTCAACCGTACCGCCATCACGGCTCTTACGACGTCAATGTCTCCGGAACCGATTCTCATCCCCGGGCCGGTGCGCTTTTCGGAGTGGCCTACTTACCCATACCGGTTCCTTTCCTGGATGTCTTTGCCAAAGCAGGCGTCGCTCGGCTGCAAACCAATGTCACTGACTTTGTTCAGCAACCCTGTGTCGCCGGGGGGCCGTGCCCGTACTTCGTGCCGTTCTCCCGCCACACGGTGAGCGACACGAAATTCGCCTACGGTGCCGGTGTGCAGTCCAAATTTCCATTCGGTCTCATCGTGCGCGGCGAATACGAGCGCATCAGCTCGAGCTTCGGAGATCCCGATGCGCTGATGGTCAGCGCGTTGTGGCAGTTCTAACGCCGCTCAAAGCGAATCAAGCGAGGCGCGGCTGACGACACGGCCGCTGGGAATCGGCCGCCTACGAATCAGCCGCAAGCAACCCCGCCAGGAGAGCCGCGTCGCGCCTGTTCGCGCCAAAGGCGACGCCGCACTTTATACTTGCGGGTATGACGCATCTCTCCCGGTTTCGCGCGCACCCGTCGATTCTGTTCGCCTTGACCGTCGCGGGGGCGCTCTGTGGCTGCACCCAAAAGAATCTGACCGCGCCGGACGGTGCGGCCGGCGCAGCAGCCGCAACCACCCGCGCACTGCAGAACAAAGTCGACACCATCGTGGTCATTTACGCCGAAAATCGCGCCTTCGATAATCTGTACGGCAATTTCCCCGGCGCTCGAGGCTTGAGCGAGGTCATCGATCGGCGCGGCAAACCGCTGCCGTCCTATCAACCGCAGCGGGATCGCAACGGGACCGTGCTTTCCGTTCTGCCGCCGACGTGGGGCGGCGTGACGGCGGCCGGCGTCGCGCCCGTGGTGACGCAACAGCAAAGCGCCGGCTTGCCGAATGCACCGTATTCCATCGAGCATGGATTTACCGCGCAATCGCAAGTCACTCTGTCAACCGACACCGTGACGCGCGATTTATGGCATCGCTTCTACGAGCACCAGATGCAAATCAACGGTGGCAAGAATGATGGCTACGCCGCATGGTCGGATGCCGGCGGCCTTGCGATGGGCTATTACGATTACAGCCGCTCGTCTTTGTATGCGCTCGCGAAAGAATTTGTGCTCGCCGATAATTTTTTCCAAGGCGCGTTCGGCGGCTCGTTCCTCAATCATCAATACTTGATCTGTGCCTGTGCACCGGAATACCCCAATGCCGATGCGGCGGCGGCGCAGCCCTCGATTGCCTTGCTCGAACAAGATTCCGCCGGGCGCTTCTTGCCGCGCCTGAAGGCGGCAACCAACCCGCCGGCCTCGGCGTTGGATGAGCCGCCGACGTTCGCACGAAGCGGCAACATCGCGCCGGCCAACTACTTCGGTGACGGCAAGTTCTACGCCGTCAACACCATGCAGCCGCCGTACCAGCCGAGCGGCAACAAACCCGCGGCCGGCGATGCAAGCTTCGCCTACGCGGATCCCAACAACGCGACGACACTGCCGCCGCAAACGCGCCGCAATATCGGCGATGCGCTGGACGACAAGCGTATTGACTGGGCCTGGTATGCCGGCTCGTGGAACGCAGCTGTCGCCGATGGCGCACGCCCGCCGTCGAAAATCCGCGAGGTCATCTATGCCCCGCCGACCGCGCGAGGCAATCCCGACTTCCAAACCCATCATCAACCGTTCAACTATTTCGAGCACTTCGATCCCGCCGCCCATGCAGAGCACCGCGCCGCGCACTTGAAGGACTACAGAGATTTACTCGCGGACATTGCCGCCGGACGATTGCCGGCGGTGGCCTTCTACAAGCCGCAGGGCAATTTGAATCAGCATGCCGGCTACGCCTCGGTCGCGGAGGGCGATGCGCACATCGCCGAGCTGGTCGCAAAATTGCGCGCGAGCCCCCAATGGAATCGCATGGTGATCGTGGTCACCTACGATGAGTTCGGCGGCGCGTGGGATCACGTCGCCCCGCCGCAGGCAGACCTGTTGGGGCCGGGAGCGAGAATTCCGGCACTGATCATCTCACCGTTCGCCAAGCGCGGTACGGTGGATCACACGCAGTACGACACCGAATCCATCCTACGTTTGATCACGCGCCGCTTCGATCTTGAGGTGCTGCCCGGAATCACCCAGCGCGACTCCGGGCTTGCCGCGCACGGCGCACCGCCCATGGGCGATTTGACCCATGCGCTCGATCTAGTTCACTAGCCGCCGCTCGCCGCTCGCCGCTCGCCGCGCGGCCGGCATCATTTATTGGCGTGCGGCGATGTGGGAGTGCCCGGCGGTGCCTTGGGTCCGCTGCCGGATTCGGCGCTGAGCACGTTCACTTCGAAGATCAATAGCGAGTTCGCAGGAATTTTTGGCTGCGCACGCGGGCCATACGCCAGGTCAGGCGGAATGAACAGTTGCCATTTCGCGCCCGGCTTCATCAATACCAGAGCCTCCTGCCAACCCTTGATGACGCCGTTGACGGGGAACGTCGCCGGTACGCCGCGCGAATAGGAGCTGTCGAATTCCGAGCCGTCGATCAGCTTGCCGCGATAATCCACCGTCACCGTGTCGGCGGAAGAAATCGCAGGACCCTTCTTATCGCCGGCGGCGATAATTTTATACTGGAGGCCCGAGTCGGTTGTGACCACTCCTTTTTCATGCCCGTTGCGCGACATAAAGTCCTTCGCCGCGGTTTGATTTCGAGCAGCTGCAGCGTCGCTCAGCGAGCGCACGAACGCCTGTATTTGCTGTTGCTCGACTTGAGATGGCTGCTTGCCCTGCAGTCCTTCCCTGATGCCGCCCAAAATGGCCTCGGGCACCACCTCATTGGTGATGCCGGCATTGTGCATTTGCGAGCCGAAAACCAAGCCAAACGCGCGGCTGATCTGATCAGGCGTGGGAGCGGGTCCCGGATCCGCTCCGGTCGCGGTGGCCGGCGGCGGATTCGATGCCGGCGGGGGAGTTTGTGCGACGCCGACTGCCGCGACCGCAACCAATACCAACAGGCTGCATGCCCGGCGCACTATTCCAACGGTGGGTTTTTTCATGGCGCAAAAGATACGCCTCTTGACGTTACGAACGCCAGTGTAAATTTTACGCGGTGAGCGCGCCGCGCTTGATCACCGCCATGGTGATGCGCGAAATGCACACCAATTTTTGCGCGTCATTGACGATCTCGATTGACCACACATGCGTGCGGCCGCCCAGATGCACGGCTCGCGCCGTTCCGGTCACGAGGCCGCTGCGCGCCGCGCGCACATGATTGGCGTTGATCTCTTGGCCCACGACTTGGTACTCAGCCGCATCCACGCACATGGCCGCACCCATGCTTCCCAAGGTTTCGGCGAGCGCCACCGACGCTCCGCCATGCAATAGCCCATACGGCTGCACGGTTCGCGTATCCACCGGCATGGTGGCGCGGACAAAATCGTCGCCGATTTCGGTAAATAAAATTCCGAGATTCTCAATCAGAGTTCCCGGTCGATTGCCGTTCAATTCCTCGACAGTTTGCAGGCTGCGCCAAATGCTCATTCGTTATCCTTCAATTTTGCGGCCACTTGCCGGTAAGCCTCGCGAAATGGAATGCCTTCCTGTGCAACCAGCGCATTCGCGGCAGCGGCCGCGTGGATGGCGGGATCGAGCCGAATATTTTCCGGCCGAAAGCGCACACCGCTGAGTGCGCTCGGCAGAATTTCCAAGGTCTGAAGGCAGGAATCGATGCCGCGAAACAAAGGCGCCTTGATGAGTTGCAAGTCGCGGTGATAGCCGGACGTCAGCTTTTGTGTGACGCCGAGCACTTCGTTGAGCGCCGCCTGCGCCACCGCGCTGCGGCCGCGCATCAGCTCGAAGACGTCGGGGTTGCGCTTCTGCGGCATGATGGAGGAGCCGGTGGTAAAGGCCGCCGGTAAACTCACGTAAGCGAATTCTTGCGAATAGAACAGCATGAGGTCGGCCGGAAGCCGGCCCAGGTCCTGGGTCAGCAGCGTGATTTCGAACAGCAGTTGCGCTTCGGCCTTGCCGCGCGACAACTGTACCGCCGTGACCGGCTCCTGAGTCACCGCGAAATCCAAACGCCGGCGCGTTGATTCGCGGCTGATGTCGAGATTCGGCGTGCCGAATCCCGCCGCCGAGCCCAAGGGGTTTTTCCCGATGCGCCGCTGCGTGAGCCGCAGCCCCTCGGCATCATCGCGCAGTTCAGCGGCAAACCCGGTGGCCCACAACGCAACGCTGCTCGGCATGGCCTGCTGCATGTGCGTGTATCCGGGAAGCTCTTGTTCGCCCTGCCGCGACGCCAGCGCATCGAGGGCATCGGCCACGGACGCTGCACCCTGGCTCAGCGTCTCCGCGGCGTCGCGCATGTACAGCCTCAAGGCGGCCAGCACCTGATCGTTGCGCGAGCGGCCGGCATGCAGGCGTCCGCCGGCCGCACCAATTCGCGTCGTGAGCAGATTCTCGATGGCCGTCTGGCAATCCTCATCCTCCAGGGAGATCTGCCACTGTCCGGACGCGTGCACTTCGCCGATCGCCGTCAGCCCATCGCGAATCGCCGCTAGATCCTCAGGCGACAAGAGACCTTGTTCCCCGAGCATTTCGGCGTGCGCGATGGAGGCGCGAATGTCGTAGCGCACGAGCCGATTGTCCAGAACATGGTCATCGCCCGCGGTGTACCTGAGCACCTGAGCATCGAGCGAAGTTCCTTTGTCCCAAAGTCGCGTCATGCCGATGCAGATAATTGTTCGGCCGGACTCAAGGCCTTCAAGTCCGCGACCACCAACGTGCCGGTGCCCTCATTCGTGAAGACCTCCGCGAGCAAACTGTCGGCGGCCTTGTAGCTGATGACATGCACGCGGCGCACGCCGCCGCGAATGGCGTTCTCGATGGCAGTAGCCTTGGGCAACATGCCGTCCTTCAAGCTGCCTTGGTCGCGCAGGCGCTTCAACCCCTGGATGTCGGTATACGAGATGACCGAGCCCGGCTCTTCCACACGTTCGAGAATTCCCGGCGCACCGGTGCAAAGCACGAGTTTTTCCGCGGACAGTGCGCCGCCGATCGCTGCCGCCACGGTGTCCGCGTTGATATTGAGCAAGGTGCCGTTGGAGTCCGCCGATAAAGGACTGACCACCGGCATCAGGCCGCTCTCCAGCAGCTTCTCGAGCACGGCCGAATTGACCGAGTCGATGTCGCCGACAAATCCGTAATCCACGGTTTCGTTCGAACCGGCGATGTGCACGGGCGGGCGCTTGTGCGCGCGAATCAATCCCGCGTCGACGCCGCTCAAGCCCACGGCTTCGATATCGAGCGCGCGGCAAATCGCCAGAATGCGCGTGTTGATCAGACCATTGAGCGCCATGGCGGTCACGTCAATCGATTTCTGATCGGTGACGCGCCGGCCGCCGACCATGCGCGTTTCAATACCCAACGCCGCTTGCAGCATGTCCAATTGCGGGCCGCCGCCATGCACCAGCACGGTCTTGATGCCGACCTGGTGCAGGATGGCGACCTGTTCGATCAAGCCGCGCGTCGAAGCCTCATCGCTGAACACCGCGCCGCCCGCCTTGATCACGAAAATCTTGTTCTTGTACATGCGAATGTACGGCGCTGCGCTCTTCAGCGCGCGTACGGCGACTGACGGATCGGGTCGACTCATGATCATTTTTAAGAATACTCCGAATCAGTTAACGGACGGGTCAGACGCTACGCCAGCATGCGGTGCAGAACAGCCATTTGCACCGGCAGCCGATTGAAGGCCTCGCGCTTGACCACCGCGCGCGGACCGTCGAGGATTTCATCCGCCACCGCGACATTGCGGCGCACCGGCAGGCAATGCATCAGTTTTGCATCCGGCAAGGCGCGGTCGAACCAGCGCTCGCGCACGCACCACTCAGAGAGATCGGCGCGCAGCCGTGAATCAGCTTCCGTATCGCCGTAGTACATGGTGGTACCCCACTCCTTGGCGTACAGCACGCTGGCGCCGCTCATGGCCGCGCTGCGATCGGAGGTCTCGGTCACCGAACCACCGGCATCGCGCGCCGCCAGGCGCGCTTTCTCCATGACATGCTCGGGCAGTGCATATCCGTCCGGGCGCAATACCACCACTTCCATGCCGCGCATCGCGGCCATGTGCACCGTGGCCGCGGGCACGGCCAGCGGCAGCGCTTTGGGATGATAGGCCCAGCTCAAGACGAACTTGGCCCGAGTCGGAACCTTGAGTTCGTCCAGCGTCCGCCAGTCCGCCAGTGCCTGGCAGGGGTGATTCATCGCGGATTCCATATTGATCAGCGGCTTGTCGCATAGCGCATCGATCATGCCGAACAGGGTTTCGTTGAGGTCGCTCTCCAGGCTCTTGCCCTCGGCGAACGCGCGTATGCCGAGCGCATCGCAGTACGAGGCCAACACCGGTATGCCTTCGCGAATATGTTCGGCGGCCGCGCCCTTCATGATGGCGTGAAGCTGCGTCTCGAGCAGCCATGTTCCCTGGCCCGGGGTGATCACGAATGAGCTGCCGCCCAAGCGAGCCATGCCGGCCTGAAATGATGCCAAGGTCCGCAGCGACGGATTGAAGAACACCAATCCTAGGACCTTGCTCGCAAGCGCCTGCGGCTGCGGCTTGTCCTGCAAGGATTGCGCGAGCTTGAGCAGATCCAGAATCTGCTCGCGGCTGAAGTCGGCTAAATCGATAAAGCGCTTCATGCGGAGATTTTCGCCAGCGCGTCGCTCAAGACATCCACATGGCCTTCATTCAATATGTAGGCGGGCAGCAGGCGCAAAATGTGCGGATCACCGCTGGTACCCGTGAGGATGTTCTTGGCCATGAGCGCCGCCTGAACCTCTTTGGCGGGGCGCGATGTCTTCAGGCCCAACAAAAATCCCGCGCCCTGCATGCCGGTGATGGGGCCGATCAGGCAGCTCGAGCGGCTGTAGGCGGATACCTGGCGGACGTTGGCCAACAAGGATTCTGACTCAATGGTATCAATGACCGCTTCGGCCACCGCGCATGCCATGGGACCGCCGCCGAACGTCGTGCCCATGTCATCGACTTTGAGCTGGCTTGAAATACGGCGCGACAGCAAGAGGGCGGATACCGGGAAGCCGTTGCCCAGCGCCTTGGCCGACGTGATGATGTCCGGCGCCACGCCGTAATAGTTCGCGGCGAAAGGCGCGCCGGTGCGGCCCATCCCGCATTGCACCTCGTCGAAAATCAAAATCGCTCCCACCTCGTCGCAACGCCGGCGCAGTGCCTCCAGCATGGGCTTGCCCACATCATAAGCGCCGCCCACGCCCTGGATCGGCTCAACGATGACGGCCGCGGTCTCGCGGTCGATGTGCTGCTCGGCGGCGCCCGGGTTGTCGCGCGGCGTGAAGCGCACATCAAACGGCGTGCGCGGAAAGCCGTACCATTTCTCGAGCGCGCCCCAGGTGACGGCGCCGGCGGCAGCGGTTCTGCCGTGAAAACTCTGCTCGAGCGCGACGGCCTTGCTGCGTCCGGTGATTTTGAATGCGAGCTTCAACGCATTTTCGTTGGCTTCGGCGCCGCTGTTGATCCAGAAGACGGTATCGAGGCCCAAGCCGACGAACTTGGTCAGGCGTGCGGCGGCGCGCTCGCGAATGACCATCGGCAGCGCATTGGTTTGGAATGCCATCTGCCGCGCTTGGCGTTCGAGCGCTGCGAGCCAGCGTGGATGTCCGTAGCCCAAGCCCGCGACGGCGTGGCCGC
>DATHFW010000082.1:0-10505 GCA_035317945.1 Steroidobacteraceae bacterium
ACATCGTTTCGTTGCACTGTCCGCTCACCGATGCAACCCGCGGCCTCATCGGCGCGCGCGAATTGGCACTGATGAAATCCGATGCCCTGCTGATCAATACCGCTCGCGGCGCATTGATCGACAGCGCGGCGCTGGCCGCGGTGCTCAAAGCCGGCAAACTCGGCGGGGCGGGAATCGATGTCCTGCCCCAGGAACCGCCGGTGGACGGCGACCCGCTCCTCGACAGCCAAATACCCAACCTATTGGTGACGCCGCACATCGCCTGGGCGGCGCGCGAAGCGCGGCAACGCTGCATCGATGAAATGGCGGCCAATATCCGCGATTTCCGCAGCGGCGGCCGGCGCGGACGGGTCGTGTAGGACCTGACTTTGCTCGAAGATTAACCCCGGTTGGCTTTTTTCTCGCGCTTCAAGGCGCGCTTCTCTTCCAAGGTTTTCGTCGGCTTCTTCTTGTCCTCTTTCTTTCGATCCATACCCTTGCCCATGACTCGCTCCTCTCGTTAATCGCCGCTACTCTTTATCGCCGCTACTCTTTTTGGCGCCGGCGGGCCGTTATTTTCGGCTTCGCATGCCTGACCTCTCTCGGCGCCGCGCCGGGATGACGGCCAATCGTAGCGCGCGGCGGCTTGGGCGGCTTCTCGCTCACCCGGCTGATGCGCAATTCTCGACCCGCCACACGCACCTTCTGCAATTCCTTGAATATCTGCTTCGGCATGCCTTCAGGCAAGTCCACGTAGCTATGGTCCTCGCGAATATCCACGCGCCCGATGTGCACACCCTCGATGCCCGACTCGTTGGCAATGGCGCCGACAATGTTGCCGGGCTTGATCCCATGTACTGACCCTACTTCGATGCGAAAAGTTTCCTTTTGCGCAGGACCGGACCTGCGCGGCGGCTCCGCCGGCGATTCGTCTCGATGATCATGCCGCGGCCGTTCGGGCGGCGCGCGGTCTCTGGGTCTATCGCGTTCCACGCTGCGTGTTTCCTCACGGCGCGGCGCGCGCTCCTCGCGATCACGATCGAAACCTCGTGCGCTGGGCGCCGCGGCTTCCACCGGCCGCTCCGGTTTTCCCGCGAGCAGCAGCGGCGTGGCTCCCTGCGACAGGCTGGCCAGCGCAGCGGCAATATCCATCAGCGGCAAGCCGGACTCTGCTTCCATCTGCTCCAGCACCGGCCGGTAAAGATTGCCGTCGCCCTTGGCGATGGTCTCGGAGATGCGTTGTTTGAACTTGGCAATTCGCAGTGTGTTGACGGCATCGACGCTCGGCAGGTTCATCGGTTCGATCACTTGCCGCGTGGCTCGCTCGATGGCGCGCAGCATATTGCGCTCGCGCGGCGCGATGAACAGGATGGCCTCGCCCTTGCGGCCGGCTCTGCCGGTGCGCCCGATGCGATGCACGTAGGACTCGGTGTCGTACGGGACATCATAGTTCACGACATGGCCGATGCGTTCGACGTCGAGGCCGCGGGCGGCCACGTCGGTGGCCACTACGATGTCGATCTGGCCCGCCTTCAGGCGCGCGACCGTGCGCTCGCGCAGCGGCTGCGGAATGTCGCCGTTGAGCGGCGCGGCCGCGAAGCCGCGTGCCTCGAGCTTCTCCGCCAGCTCCACCGTCGCCTGCTTGGTGCGGGTAAACACCAGCATGCCGTCGAAGGTCTCGGCCTCCAGAATGCGCGTCAGCGCATCGAGCTTGTGCATGCCGCTGACCATCCAATAGCGCTGGCGGATATTGGTGGCGGTGCTGGTCTTGCTCTTGATGGTCACTTCGACCGGCGTGCGCAGGTGCTTCGCCGCGATGCGGCGGATGGGCGCAGGAATGGTCGCCGAGAACAGCGCCACCTGCCGCTGCGGCGGCGTCTGTTCGAGGATGCTTTCGACGGCATCGATGAAACCCATGCGCAACATCTCATCGGCCTCATCCAGCACCAGCATGGTCAGGCCCGTGAGCTTCAAGGTGCCGCGATTCATGTGATCGATGACGCGCCCGGGTGTACCCACCACCACATGCACACCGCGCCTCAGGGCATTGAGCTGCGGCTGGTAGCTTTGGCCGCCGTAGATGGGCAGCACGTGAAATCCCTTCAAGTGAGCCGCATACCGCAGGAAAGCTTCCGACACCTGAAGGGCGAGTTCGCGCGTGGGAACCAGCACCAACACTTGGGGCTCATGGCGCGTGAGATCGATTTTGGTGAGCGCCGGCAGCGCAAAAGCCGCTGTCTTGCCGGTGCCGGTCTGCGCCTGGCCGAGCATGTCCTGGCCGGACAAGAGCACCGGGATGGTCTGGGCTTGAATGGGCGATGGCGACTCATAGCCCACATCCGCAAGCGCGCGCAGCACTGCATCCGATAGCTTCAGATCACGGAAACTCGCCGTACTTTCAATCGAGTCTGCCGGGACTGCGCTCATAAGAAATGCCTTCGGATGGGACCCGCAAGTCTAGCGGTTTGACCGCGTATTGCTACCATAGTCGCTATGGGACGCATATTCGAAGTCAGAAAACACGCCATGTTCGCCCGCTGGAACCGCATGGCCAAGCAATTCACGCGGGTCGCCAAAGACATCGCGATGGCGGTACACGCCGGCGGCGCCGACCCCGCGTCGAATCCGACGTTGCGCCGCGTGCTGCAAAATGCGCGCGCCGTCAATATGCCGAAGGACAAGACGGACGCCGCGATTCGCCGCGCCTCGGGCAAAGATGCGGCCAACTATGCCGAGATTCTGTACGAAGGCTATGCGCCGCACGGCGTTGCGCTGCTGGTCGAAACCGCGACTGACAACCCCACCCGCACCGTCGCGAGTTTGCGCAATATTTTCATGAAAGGCGCGGGGAACATGGGTACCACCGGCAGCGTCAGCTTTCTCTTCAAAAAAATGGGCGTATTTCGCGTCGATCCCTCCCAGGTCAAAGACCACGATGAACTCGAACTGGACCTCATCGACCACGGCCTCGAGGAAATGGGCGACAGCACCGGCGAAAAAGGCGAGCCGCAATTGGTCATACGCGGCGCGTTCAATGATTTCGGCAAGCTGCAGGACGCCTTGGAGCGACGCGGCATCACGCCGCTTTCAGCCGAACATGAATACATCTGCTCCATGCCGATCGAATTGCCGGAGGATCAGGCCAAAGAGGTGTTGGAATTGATCGACAAACTCGAACAAGACGACGACGTCCAAAAGGTTTTCCACACCTTGGCCTGAAGGTGAACAAGTTTTAATGCGCTGCGCCGGCCGGCTCTTGAGGCCTTAAGCTTTTTTCATCCTGTCATCGCCTCTCAGCCTCCCGCGTTGACCTACCTGAGAGTGAAAAACTATCGGAGGATGTCATGCGAAGGCTATTTAAGCTATTGATTCCTATCAGTATTATTGCCATGAGTGGCTGTGTCGTGGCGCCCTATGGCTATCACCGCGGATATTACGGCCCGCGCGTGGCGGTAGTGGCCCCGGCGCCGGTCGTGGTGGTGCGGCCTTTCCGCTAATGGAGGCGGCAACCGCGGTTAAAACATAGCGGGCGGGTGAGATAATTGCTCAATGGCAACTCACCCGTTCCGCATCATTAACGTTTTCACGCAAGGCCAGGGCCCCTTTACCGGTAACCCACTCTGTGTATTCGAGAACGGCGCAGGCTTGAGCGATGAGCACATGCAAGCTCTCGCCCGCCAGTTCAACCTCTCCGAGACCACATTCATTCTCCCGCCGACCGACGCGAAGGCGGGCGCGAACGCGCGCGTGCGAATATTCACGCCCAGCTATGAAATGGCTTTCGCAGGCCATCCCACGCTCGGTACGGCGCACATCTGCCGCGCGCTGAAGTTGGGCGGCGATTCGCTGGTCTTGGAAATGCAGGCGGGACTCATCCCGGTGCGTGCGCTGGCGAGCCGCTGGACCTTGACCGCGCCGCGCGCGACATCGCGCGAACTCGATGTGTCTCGCGATGTGCTGGCGGCGGCGCTCGGCCTCGAGCTTCGTGACATCGGCGAGCGGCCGCTGTGGGTCAAGGCCGGCAAGGAACAATTGGTGGTGCCGCTGACCTCGACGGATGCGGTGCGCAAGGCGGCGCCCGTGCCATCGGCCATGGCAAAGGTACTCAGCGAAGACGGACTCAGCATGGCTTACGTTTTTTGCTCGAGCGGCGCCGGCCAAGCGTTGGCGCGGTTTTTCTTCCCGACTGGCGGCGCGATACTAGAGGACCCCGCGACCGGTTCCGCCACCGCCAATTTCGGCGCCTGGTGCCTGGCGATGCAGCAAACCCTGCCGGTTCAGCTGCAAATCTCTCAGGGTGAATTCGTCGGCCGGCCTTCCACGCTGTTTCTCGACGTGAACCGCGACGGCCACGTCTTCGTCGGCGGCGACGTGTTCGAAATCGGCCGGGGTAGCGTTACTCTTTGACGGCAGTTGGCGCGCCGATGATGGCGCTCGCCCAATGCATCACGGGCAAAAGCCGCGGCGACACCATGGAAAGCGCCGTGTCGAATTTAACCCATCGCGCCTCTTGGTGCTCCGGGAACCCGAGTTCCGGATTGATCGGCAGGTGCACCCGCGTGCCGCTGCTTCGCGCGATGTAATAGCGCGAAATTTTCCCCTTGTTGTACGGCCCCGTGTCCATGAAGTCCGTACCCCAATCGAAGGCGAGGTTTTCCAACGTGGTCTCCTCGCGCACCTCGCGCAATGCCGCATCCAAGGGTTGCTCTCCGGGCTCGACCAAGCCTTTTGGAAAATCCCAGTTCCGATAAGCGCGCAATAGCAAATACTGCACGTCCGGTCCGGCCACATTCACCACCACCACCCCTGCGGAGAGTCTGCGGGAATGCGTGCGGCCGTCGGGAATACTCAGACTTGGCTCCCGGGAGCCTGTCTGAGTACTCCACGTGAGCCGCGTTGGCTCTGCAAGGGAGCGGATGCAAGGCGCGCGGCGCAGGCCGTGGTTGATTCCACGGACAAGCCGCGCAACACCGCAGACGCCCCTTCCAGAGCCAACCCTTCGGGAGCGGACGGATTTGCCTTCATTCGTCGTTGTCGCCTCCTCATTGGGTCCAACCCAACCGCGTCGGCTCCGCCTCGACTGAAGGCAAATCCGTCACGCTCGCGGCCACGGGGAGTACTCAGACAGGCTCCTTAGGCCGCCGCCGACAAGGGCGCGCGAATGAGGTGATCGAAGGCACTCAAGGAAGCCTTCGCGCCCTCGCCCACCGCGATGACAATCTGCTTATAGGGTACGACGGTACAGTCCCCGGCGGCGAATACCCCCGGCACCGAGGTCTGTCCCCGCGCATCGACTTCCACTTCGCCGCGCGGCGATAGCTTGACCGTCCCTTTGAGCCAATCGGTATTCGGGATCAACCCGATTTGCACGAACACGCCGGCGAGCTCGATGTCGCGCATCTCGCCGCTGGAGCGCTCCTTGTACTTGAGGCCGACGACTCGCTGTCCGTCGCCGATGATTTCGGTGGTTTGCGCGCCGGCGATCACCGTCACATTCGCAAGACTCATCAACTTGCGCGTCAACACCGCATCGGCACGCAGTTGCGGATCGAATTCGATGAGGGTGACGTGGCTGACCAGCCCGGCAAGATCGATCGCGGCTTCGACGCCGGAATTTCCGCCGCCGATCACGGCGACACGCTTGCCCTTGAACAGCGGGCCATCGCAATGCGGACAGTAGGCGACGCCGCGATTGCGGTATTCGCGCTCGCCGGGCACGTTGATTTCACGCCAGCGTGCGCCGGTTGCGATCACCACGGACCGCGCCTTGAGCGAGGCCCCGCCGCTCAAGCGCACTTCGAGCAGTTCACCGGGAATCAAGGCTTCGGCGCGCTGCAAATTCATCACGTCGACATCGTAGGTGGTGACATGCTGCTCAAAACCCGAGGCTAATTTGTGGCCCTGAGTCTCCTTCACCGAAATGAAATTCTCGATGCCGACAGTATCCAATAGCTGTCCGCCGAGACGCTCTGCGGCAATTCCGGTGCGAATGCCCTTGCGCGCGGCATATATGGCCGCCGCAGCGCCTGCCGGCCCACCGCCCACCACCAGCACGTCATAGGGGGCCTTCGCGTTCAGTTTCTGGGTCTGGCGCACCGCCGCGCCGGCGTCCAGCTTATGGACGATTTCCTCGAGTTCCATGCGGCCTTGTCCGAAGGGCTGGCCGTTCAGGAACACTGCAGGCACGGCCATCACTTCGCGGCGCGTGACTTCTTCCTGGAACACCGCGCCATCGATCATGGTGTGGCGGATCTTTGGATTCAGCGCCGCCATCGCATTCAGCGCTTGAACCACGTCCGGACAACTTTGGCAGGTGAGCGACACGAAGGTCTCGAAATTGAAGTCGCCGTCCAGATTGCGGATCTGCTCGGCCATCGCCTCGTCGATTTTCGGCGGGTAGCCTCCGGTCTGCAGCAACGCGAGCACCAGGGAGGTGAATTCATGGCCCATCGGCACACCCGCAAAGCGCACCTGCGCCGCGGCGCCGGGCCGCCGCAGGGCAAACGAGGGTTTTACCTGGCTTTCGTCGCGCTGTGCGTCGAGCTTCACGAGGCCGGAAACCGACTCGATGTCGTGCAGCAGTTCGAGCATTTCTCGTGATTTGTCGCCGTCATCCAAGGACGCAACGATTTCCACGGGCTGCGAGATCCGCTCCAGGTAACCCTGTAACTGAGTCTTCAGGTTGGTGTCGAGCATACTGCGCTCCGGTATTCCTTGATGTAGCTTCTTTAGTCGTTGCGGGCAGTCGCCTGGGAAAACGGCCCGGCGTTTGGCGCCGGACCGTTGACTGGCAGCTCCTGCGGCTCGCGCTCAGATCTTGCCGACCAGATCGAGCGAGGGCTTGAGCGTATCGGCGCCGGGCGTCCACTTCGCGGGGCACACCTCGCCCGGGTGCGAAGCCACGTATTGCGCGGCCTTCACTTTGCGCAGCAGTTCCTTTGCGTCGCGGCCGATGCCGTTGTCGTGCACTTCCATGACCTTGATCTTGCCTTCGGGATTGATCACGAATGTTCCGCGATATGCCAGACCTTCCTCCTCGATCAGCACTTCGAAATTGCGCGCCAGCGCTGCCGTCGGGTCGCCCACCAGCGGGTACTGCACTTTCTTGATGGTGTCCGAGGTGTCGTGCCACGCCTTGTGGGCGAAGTGCGTGTCGGTGGACACGCCATAGATTTCCACGCCCAATTTCTTGAATTCGGCATAGTTGTCGGCGAGATCACCGAGTTCGGTCGGACATACGAAGGTGAAATCGGCGGGGTAGAACACGAACACCGACCACTTGCCCTTGAGGGTGTCGTTTGTCACGGGCACGAACTTGCCGTTGTGATATGCGGTCGCCTTGAACGGCTTGATTTCGGTATTGATCAGAGACATGGAGAACTCCTCGGACAGGTTTTGAAACTGAAAGGCCATGATAGCAGCCGAACCATCATTAATCATATTGATTGTTATGATGACTTTGATAGACTGTATCTATGGGTACCGATCGATGAATCTCAAGGACCTCAAATATCTGGTGGCGCTCGCGGACACCGGTCATTTCGGCAAGGCTGCGGAGCGCTCGTTCGTCAGCCAGCCGACTCTATCCGCTCAGTTGAAGAAGCTCGAGGAATATCTCGGCGTCAAACTGGTGGAGCGGAAACCGAAAAACGTACAGCTCACCGAGGTGGGCAAGCAAATCGTGGTGCGCGCGCGGCGCATGCTGGATGAGGGCGAGGAAATCGTCGCGCTGGCGCGCAGCAATACTGATCCTTTCGCCGGCAAACTGAAAGTGGGGCTAATCCCCACCATCGGACCGTATTTGTTGCCGCGCGTCATGCCCAAAATCCGCAAAGCGGTTCCGCACCTCGGGCTCATGCTCTATGAGTATCAAACCGAGCCGCTGCTGAAGCGGCTGCGCGACGGGGAAATTGATCTTGGCATCATGGCGCTGCCGGCGCCGCTTGACGGGCTGGAGTCGCGTGCGCTCTACGACGAGGCCTTTACCGTGGCACTGCCCAACCATCACCCGCTGGCCGCCAAGACGACCATCAAGGTGCAAGATCTCAAGGGCCAGACCCTGCTGCTGCTGGAAGACGGTCACTGCCTGCGCGACCAGGCCTTGGAAGTCTGCAGCCGCGTAGATGTCCGCGAGGCTGAGGATTTTCGCGCAACCAGTCTCGAGACGCTGCGCCAGATGGTGGTTGCGGGTCTGGGAATCACCTTGCTGCCCGAACTGGCGGTGGAATCGCCGTTCGGATCGCAGCGCGGTTTGACCATTCGGCAATTCAGCAAACCCACGCCCTCGCGAAGCGTGGGCGCCGTATGGCGCAAGTCCAGCACGCGTGAGGCCGCCATCGCGGCGGTGTGCGACGTGGTGGGCGGCGTAATGGCGAAAAAGGCCTAAAAGACCCAAGCCTTTTTGGGCAGGCGGCGATATTTCGTGACCGCCGTCTCAGACCCGGCAACCGCGTACGGCTAGATGCCGATCATTTCACGTATTGCGCGCGCCCGACCCGGCAAAATGGGCTGTCTAGGAAAAATTTGCCATGAATGCCCGCACCATTGCACAAGGAAATCCTGCGCCGCCCATTGCGCCGCGCTTCGATCGTAAATTCATCGAAGAGCACAAACTCATTGAACGGTATTTGGAAAACAAATTGCCGTTCAAGGGCGCACGCGATCTTGAAGGGTGGTGCCGAACACATCCCGAATACTTGAATGAGCTGAAGCTGCCGGAACGCGCGCAGGCCAGCCTCAAACTGCTGGAAGCCAGCGGCCGGCCGCAGGACCTGGGAGAGCCGACGCCCCCGTGGTGGAAGAGCATTTATGTTCTCATCGGCTTGGGCGCGGTGACTTTCATCAGCCTGGTGGCGTTTTGGGCGCTGGTGGGGAAATATTCAATTCTTCAGGGAAAACTCGAAGACACCAAACGGGTGATCAGCCAA
The DNA here is from genome assembly GCA_035317945.1 of Steroidobacteraceae bacterium. Taxonomy (GTDB): domain Bacteria; phylum Pseudomonadota; class Gammaproteobacteria; order Steroidobacterales; family Steroidobacteraceae; genus Bog-1198. Next base: position 8,907 of record DATHFW010000082.1, read on the forward strand.
GGGTCGCTGGTGCAGCCGGCTACCGAAAAAGCGATGTTTGTATCTCCGGATCATGCACCCGGCATAGACCGCGCACGCATCCAGCTCAGCCGAACTGCGCCGCTGCTGATGGACGTGCACATCGATCTTGGCTACACCCAAAAGCTGACGCAATTTCGCCTCTTCGTCGACAAGCAAGATCAGGGCCGCGCGCTGGTGCTCAACAACCTGCTCAAAGACTCGAATGGCGAACTGCGTGTGACCTTGAATTCCACCGGCCTGTCGGCCGGCATTTACAACGTGCGAATCGAGGCGCTGCCGCCGCGCGGCATTCCGCTTCCGATCGGCTGGCTGATACTCGACGTCAAGTAAGCAGCGGACGCCTCGGTCCTGCCTCAATCGTCGCGCCGCGTTCAATCGTCGCGCCGCGTTCAATCGTCGCGTAGCGTGACGATGGGCGGCGTGTTGACCACGCTGCGCGTAGCCAGCGTTCCGCTCAGCCCGACCAGGACCGTGCCGCACACCAAGCCCGTGACCCATACCCAGGGATCGAGAGTGTACTCGAGCGAGAACACCCGCAGCGCCAATATCCAACCCACGCCCGTTGCGCCGAAGGCTGCCAAGGTGCCCGATAGAAAACCCAGCGCCGAAAATTCCGCCGCCACGCCTTGCAGCACCGTGCCGCGGCTTGCGCCCAAGGTGCGCAACATGGCGCTTTCATAGCGCCGCTCATCGCGCGTCGATTGCACCGCCGCCAGCAGTACGACGACTCCAGCGGCCAGGGTAAACAAAAACACGTACTGCATCGCCAGCGATGCGCGATCCATGATGTCGCGAATTTGTTTGAGGATCGCATCCACATCGAATACCGAAATCGTCGGAAACTGCCGCACCAAATCGGCCAGCGACGGGCGCTGCGCCGCGGTGAGAAATAGGCTGGTCATGTAGGTTCCCGCGGCGCCGTCCAGCAGACCCGGCGGAAACACCAAAAAGAAATTCGGCCGGAAACTATCCCAGCGTACTTTCCGGATACTGGCCACTTCCACCGTCAACGGTTCGCCGGCCACATCCAAGCTCAATTTGTCACCGATCTGCAAATGCAGGGCATCCGCATATTCAGTGGAAATCGAAACCAGCGGCTTGCCGGCATCCGCGGCCGTCCACCATCGGCCGGCCATCAGTTGATTGTCTTCCATCATGTCGGCCGACCAGGTTAGATTCTGTTCCCTATCGACGAAGCCGCGGGCGGAATCGCCTTCCAATTTCAGCGAACCTGCGGGCTGCGCATTGAGTGCGGTGATGCGCGCGCGCACCATGGGATACATTTGCGGCGTGCCCAAGCCGTGAGCGCTCAAAAACTCCTGCAGAGCTTGGCGTTGTTCCGGGCGGATATTGACCAGAAAATTGTTCGGCACATCGGTCGGCAGGCTGCGCCGCCAGTCAGCCAGCAAATCGCCGCGAACCACCGCCAGCAGCAACAACACCATCAACCCCAGGCCAAAGGCGACGATCTGCACCACACTGCCGGTGCCGCGCCGCGACACGTTGGCAAGGCCGTAGCGCCAAGCCACGCCGACGCCGCCGCGCAAGCGGCTGGTCAAGCGCACCAACGCGTAGCCT
>DATHFW010000083.1:0-12283 GCA_035317945.1 Steroidobacteraceae bacterium
GCAAATCGGCATCATCGATATCGTGTTCTCGCTCGATTCGGTGTTCACGGCGGTCGGGCTTGCCAAGCACATCGAGGTCATGGTTGCAGCCATCGTGGTTTCGGTGCTGGTGATGATGTTGGTCTCCTCGGCCATCAGCCGCTTCATCGACCGTTACCCGACCATCAAGGTGCTGGCCTTGGCTTTCCTGATTTTGGTGGGAGCCGCGCTGATTGCAGAGTCCTTGGAGTTGGACATCCCGAAAGGCTACCTGTATTTCGCAATGGCGTTCTCGGCGGCCGTCGAATGGATAAACATCCGTATGCGAAGGCACATTAAGTAATAGTTTGCTAGCGCAGTGGGAAAGCCGCTAAAGTCCGCGCAGTATTCAAAACGGGAGATGACATGAATTGGCGCATCAAACCGCTTGACGCTATCTTGGCGAGTGCCGAGAAACGGTCGCTGACCCGCTCGCTCGGAGCATTCCAGCTCACGATGCTTGGAGTCGGCGCCATCATCGGCACCGGCATTTTCGTCCTGACGGCCGAGGCGGCGCAAAAGGCCGGCCCGGGAATGATGGCCTCATTCGTCATAGCCGGTTTCGTGTGCGCGGTCACCGCACTGTGTTATGCCGAACTGGCGGCAATGGTGCCGGTATCCGGTTCTGCTTACACCTACTCCTATGCAGTCTTGGGCGAGTTGATCGCCTGGATCGTCGGCTGGGCACTCATCCTGGAATACACCATCGCGGCAAGCGCCGTCTCGGTGGGATGGTCCAATTACTTCGTGCCCCTGATAGCCCATAGCTTCGACATTCATATCCCGTTGTACTTGTCCAAGGGCTATTTCGCGGGCGGCTTCATCAATGTGCCCGCCATGTTCATCGCGGCGCTCGTCACCACGCTGCTGGCGCTCGGAACGCGCGAGAGCGCGACCGTGAATGCGGTATTGGTTTGCATCAAGGTTGCGGCCTTGGTGCTGTTCTGCGCGTTGGCGCTGCCCGTCATCAAGACGGATAATTTCGAACCGTTCGCACCCTTGGGTTGGCTCGGCATCGGCGGCGCTGCGGCTTCGATATTCTTCGCGTACGTCGGCTTCGACGCAGTGTCGACCGCTGCCGAAGAGACCAGAAACCCCCAGCGCAACATGCCGATCGGCCTGATCGGCAGCCTGGTAATTTGCACGATTTTCTACCTGCTGGTGGCAAGCGGCGCGATCGGCTCGATCGGCGCGCAGCCGGTGCTGGACGCGGCGGGCCATGGCATCGACCCAGGCGGTCCAGACATGCTGAAAGCCTGCGTGGATCAGGCCAAACTCTCGACCCTGGTCTGCAGCGACGAACCGCTGGCGCACGTGCTGAGGGAAATCGGCTGGCCCAAAACTTCACGGCTCATCGGTTTGGCGGCCTTCCTTGCCTTGCCATCGGTGATTCTGATGATGATGTTCGGTCAGACGCGCGTCTTCTTCAGCATGGCGCGCGATCGTCTGTTGCCGGACGTGCTGACGAAAATTCATCCTCGGTTCCACACACCTCATGTGGTGACGCTGATCACCGGCACGGTGGTGATGTGCGCCGCCGCGTTTTTCCCGGTCGGCAATCTCGCCGACACATCCAACGGCGGCACCTTGGCCGCATTTTTCTCGGTGGCCATGGGCGTGATGATCTTGCGGCGCACTCAGCGTGACCGGAAACGGCCGTTTCGAACCCCGGCCATCTGGCTCGTGGGCCCTCTGGCGCTGATCGGTTGTCTGGCATTGTTTTTGCTGCTGTCGTTCTTCGCCAAGATGGTGTTCTTCGGCTGGGCGGCGCTGGGTTTGGTGTTCTATGCCGCCTATGGCCGCAAGCGCAGCACCTTGCACCCCAGCTACGTCGAGCCTTCAGACCCGAAGTGATGCAGGCGTCAGGGGTCCGATGACTTCGAGCAGCGCTTCGTAGACTTTCGGGTTGCCGGCGACGATATTCGCGCCCAACGAATATTCGGCGCCGGAGGGCGTACCCACCCGGCCGCCCGCTTCCTGGATGAGTAGGGTGCCGGCGGCGGTATCCCAGGGAGAGAGCCCGAATTCCCAGAAGCCGTCGATGCGCCCGGCGGCCACATAGGCGAGATCCAACGATGCGGCCCCGGGCCGGCGCACGCCCGCGGCGGTGGACATAATCACTTTGAGCATCGCCAGGTACTCATCGACATGGGCCGCGCCTTCGCGGAACGGGTAACCCGTGCCGATCAGCGCGCCTTCCAAGGTTCGTTGAGTGCTGACGCGAATCTTTTTGCCCTCGAGCTGCGCGCCATCGCCGCGCGAGGCGGTAAAGAATTCCTGGCGCATCGGATCGTAGACCACCGCGTGCTGCAGGCGGCCGCGCTGCTGCACGGCGATCGAGACTGCAAAGGTGGGAAAACCATGCAGAAAGTTCGTGGTGCCGTCGAGCGGATCGATGATCCAAACGAACTCATCTTCGCCGCTGCGGCCCGATTCTTCGGCAAGAATTGCGTGCTGGGGGTAGCTGCGGCGAATGGTGGCGATGATGTCCGCTTCGGCCTTGCGGTCGATGTCCGTGACGAAGTCATTGCGACCCTTGCTGTCGACTTTCAACGAATCGAGTCGCGACAGGCTTTTGACGATTAAATCGCCGGCGCGCCGCGCGGCGCGCATGGCGATATTGAGCAGGGGTTGCATAAGGTGGCGCTAGAATATCATCTGTGACTCAACTCGTTCGCATAGTACTGATCGATCCCAGCCATCCGGGCAATATCGGCTCGGTCGCGCGAGCCATGAAGAACATGGCGCTCTCGGACCTGGTGTTGGTGCGCCCGCGCTCGTTTCCGCATGCGGAAGCCAATGCGCTGGCGGCGGGCGCGGACGACATTCTGGCGGGCGCTCGCATCGTCAGCAGCGTCGCCGAAGCCATCAGCGACTGCGGGTTTATCGCCGGCACGACATCCCGGCCTAGGTCCTACTACTGGGAGTTCACGACGCCGCGCGAGGTGGCGGGCCGCATCGTGGCGCTCCCCGACGAGAATCGTGCGGCACTGCTGTTCGGCTCAGAGCGCTATGGACTGGCGACCGAGGATTTGAATCATTGCAATGTGTTGGTACGGATTCCCGCGAATCCAGACTATTGCTCGCTGAATCTCGCGATGTCGGTGCAGCTAGCCGCGTACGAAATATTCATGGCGCGCGAGCAGCCGCATTCGCACACGCAATTGGAGATGCCATTGGCTCCGTCGGGCGACGTCGAGTACTTTTACGCGCACCTGCACCAGGTCTTGAACGAAATCGATTTTGAGGATCGAACCGGACATCTGATGGAGCGCCTGCGGCGCTTGTTCAACCGCGCGCAACTCGATCGCAACGAACTCAACATCCTGCGGGGGATTTTGAGCGCGGTGCAGGGTAGGCGAGGCCAGTCGGCGCAGCGCTCTCCCAAGTGAAGACAGCCGCGCAAATGAACGCAGCGAGCATGCCGGTGTATTTGGATCATGCGTCGACCACCCCGGTCGATTCACGCGTGGCCGCGCGCATGGCCGAGGTCTTGAATTCCGAAACGGAATTCGGCAATCCGGCATCGGCGAGCCACGACTACGGCGACGAAGCATACGCGCTGGTGGAGCAGGCACGGTGTCAGGTCGCGGCGGCTGTGGGGGCTGCACCTGCTGAGGTGGTGTGGACATCGGGCGCCACTGAAGCCAACAACTTGAGTCTATTCGGCGTCGCTCAGTACTACCGGGAGCGCGGTCGTCACATCGTCACGTCACGAACGGAGCACAAAGCCGTGCTCGATCCCTGCCGTGAACTGCAACGGCGAGGGTGGCAAGTCACCTACTTGATACCCGATCGCGAGGGACTGCTCGATCCCGATCAAGTTGCTGACGCAATGCGGCCGGACACCGTGCTGGTGTCCGTCATGCACGTCAACAACGAAATTGGCGTGGTCCAAAATATCGGCGCCCTCAGCGCAATTTGCGCGCGGCACGGCGGCGCATGGCTGCATGTGGATGCGGCGCAGAGCCTGGGGAAATGCCCGATCGATTTTGCCGGTCTCGGCGTCGACTTGATGTCCCTGTCGGGGCACAAGGTCTACGGTCCGAAGGGTGTGGGCGCCTTGCTGGTCGCGCAGCGCAAGGACGGGACTGGCGGCGCGCGCTTGCAGCTGACGCCCCTGCTATACGGCGGCGGCCAGGAGCGGGGTTTGCGGGCGGGCACATTGGCAACCCACCAAGTGGCCGGGATGGGCCTGGCGTTCGAGCTGGCCTCGTCCATATCGTCCACGGAAACCGTGCGCGTCGCCCAGCTGCAGCGGCGGCTGTGGCAGGGATTGGCGGCGATCGGCGGAGTGCTGCGCAATGGCAGTGTCGCGCATTCGGTGCCGCACCTGCTCAACGTGTCGTTTGAAGGCGTGGAAGGGGAAAGCCTGCTCGCGGCGATACGCCCGCATCTGGCCGTATCGACAGGATCCGCCTGCAACTCGGCGCTGGCGGAGCCCTCGTACGTACTGCGTGCGCTGGGCCGCAGCGAGCGCTTGAGCGAAGCCAGTCTGCGGTTCGGACTGGGCCGTACCACCACCGAGAAGGATATCGATGCGGCCATCGCGGTTCTGTCTCGAGAAGTGCCGCGGCTACGCGACATCGCCGGCGCACAGTCCGCGCGCGCGACGGCGGCAGTACCGGCGTCGTGAACTACAACGAACTAACCCGCCGCTATTTCGAATCGCCGGCGAATGTGGGTGAGTTATCAGGTGCCCGGGTGTTTCGTGGCGCCGCCGGGAAGCGCGAGGAGGGGACTTGGGTGCAGTTCGACCTGCAGTGCGTATCGGGAACGCTGCAGGCAGCGCGGTTCCTGGCTTTCGCATGCCCGCATACCATCGCCGTGTCGGCTTGGCTGACGGAGCAGTCGGTGGGAAGGACGGTAACGCGCACGCTTCCGGAGAGTGTTCAGGAATTGCGTGATCGATTCGACGTGCCGGTCGCCAAAATGGGCCGCCTGTTGATCATTGAAGATGCGTGGCTTGCGGCCGCGGTCGCGGCCATTGACTACCGCGGATGAGCACCCACATTAGCTTAGGTGCGGATCGCCTGAGCGTGAAGGAGGATTAATTGAAAACGCGCTTTGGTTCCGTGCGGGCGAGGCCCCTACGTGTTATGTATGGTGCCTCTTAGCTGAACTTTGGTGAGGTACAGCGCAGCATGGCGATACTACTGACGGAATCGGCGGCCAATCGGGTAAAGACTCATTTGGCGCAGCGCGGAATCGGCGTCGGTTTGAGAGTTGGAATCAAGAAAACCGGTTGTTCGGGCTTCGCCTACGTGGTGAATTACGCCGACGCCATCAATCCGGAAGATGCGGTTTTCGAGGCACGGGGCGTCAAAGTCGTGGTTGATCCCTTAAGCCTGCCGTTGATCGACGGCACGCTCGTGGATTTCGTCAAACAGGGGCTCAACGAGGCGTTTAAGTTCCAAAACCCGAAAGCGAAGGGCGAATGCGGTTGCGGCGAGAGCTTCAACGTTTAGGCGCTGCGCGCCAATATTTCCCGGGGTCGAAGCGACCCCGTCCGATAGTTGCTCGCTGCGCGAGCACAAGAAAATTTTTTCCAAGTAATACAGGCACTTCGGTACACATCACGATTGCTTGAGCGGCCACGCTCCAGTACACTTCGCGGTCTTTGTCAGCCCTGATCCGGGGCCGATTTTCGTCCATTTCAGCGAGGTTGTGATGTCCATCGAGCGAACCCTATCCATCGTCAAGCCAGACGGCGTCGGCCGTAATCTGATCGGCGAGGTGTATCGTCGTTTTGAGCAAGTGGGATTGAAGGTGATCGCAGCCCGCATGATGCAGTTGTCTCAGGCTGAAGCCGAAGGTTTTTACGCCGTGCACCGTGAGCGGCCATTTTTCAAGGACTTGGTGCGTTTCATGACGTCCGGTCCCGTGATCGTGCAAGTGCTGGAAGGCGAAAACGCCATCGCCAAGAATCGCGAGGTCATGGGCGCCACCGACCCTAAGAAGGCCGCCAAGGGAACGATTCGCGCGGATCTGGCCACCAGCATCGATGAAAACATCGTTCATGGTTCCGATGCCTCTGATACAGCCTCGCGCGAAATCGGATATTTTTTCCGTGAAATTGAGCTCTGCCCGCGTACGCGCTAGCGTAGCGGCGCCAAAGGAGGCTTGAGTGTCGAGCGACCGCGTGAATCAGCTGGGGCTTCCCCGCGCGCAGCTCGAGACGTTCGTTGCGACACGTCTCGGCGCGAAGCCGTTTCGTGCCCGACAGCTGATGAAGTGGATCTATCGGCGCGGCGCCGCAGATTTCTCCACCATGAGCGATCTTGCGCAAGAATTTCGCGCGCAACTCGCCGGGATCGCCGAAATCACGGTTCCGCAAATCGTCACTGAACAAGTATCGAAGGACGGCACCCGCAAATGGATGCTGCGCATGGACGAGGTACAGGGGATCGAAACCGTCTATATCCCGGAACCCGATCGCGGCACGCTGTGCATCTCCAGTCAGGTGGGCTGCGCGATGGACTGCACTTTTTGCGCTACCGCTCAGCAGGGGTTCAATCGCAATTTGAGCGCGGCGGAAATCGTCGGCCAAGTCTGGTTGGCGCAACGCGAATTGGCGGCCTCGAGCGGCGATGATGTGGGTGATGGCCCGCGCAAGATCACCAATATCGTCTTCATGGGCATGGGCGAACCGCTCGCCAATTACCGCAACGTGCTGCCCGCCATGCGCATTTTTCTCGACGATTTGGGCTACGATTTATCGCGGCGCCGGGTGACGTTGAGCACCTCCGGGCTGGTGCCGCAGATCTACAAATTGGCCGAAGAATGCAACGTGGCCCTCGCGGTTTCACTGCAAGCGCCGAACGATGAGCTGCGCAACGAACTCGTGCCCATCAACCGAAAACATCCGATTGCCGAATTGCTCACCGCCTGCTGGCACTACATCGATCAGCAAAACGGCCGCAGCATTACCTTCGAATACGTCATGCTGGACGGCGTCAATGACAAGCCCGAGCATGCGCGGCAACTCGCTCGGCTGATGCAGGGGCATCCGGCCAAACTCAATCTGATTCCCTTCAATGTGTTTCCAGGCACGCAGTACCGCCGTTCTCCGGCCGCGACCATTTTGAAATTTCGCGACATCCTGAATGATCACGGCGTCATCGCGACGACGCGCAGAACGCGCGGCGATGATATCGAGGCGGCGTGCGGGCAATTGGCGGGCAGGGTCACGGATCGCACGCTGGTGCGGCTCGGGACGAAACTCTCAACCGTGTCGCGCACTCCGGCGGAAGTTCAATGAAACTGAATCCGAAATTACGTCGCGCCATACCCGTGCTGGCCGTGATGGCGGTGTGGACCCTGACCGCATGCAATCACAACCCTCCCGCCTACCAACGCCCGGTGCGGACCTACAAGAAAGAGCCCACCAAGGCAGCGGTTGCCAATATGCAGTTGGCCATCGAGTACATGAAGCTCGGCCAGCTGTCCAACTCGCGCGAGTGCATTGAAAAGGCGCTCAAGCAAGATTCCTCGAACGCCGATGTGCAGATGACGGCGGGTCTCGTGTACGAGCGCATCAACGACATGCCCAAGGCGGAACGTGCCTACGACGCCGCCAACCGGTTGGGGAAAGGGGATCCGAACATCGCCAATACCTACGCCGTCTTTCTGTGCCGCAACGGCAAGGGCGCGGCGGGAGAGAAGTTGTTCCAAGAAGTAGCGGTCAATCCTTTGTACCAGACACCGTGGGTGGCGCTGGGCAACGCGGGTGCGTGCGCGCGCAGCGCCGGCGACCTGGTGACTGCCGAGAAATTTTTCAACCGTGCGCTCGCGATTCGCCCGAACTACACCGAGGGCTTGCTGCAAATGGGCAATGTCGAGTTTGATAAAGGCGATGCGGCGCAGGCACTCGAAATCGTGCAGCGCTATCTGGCGGTGAATCCGCCTTCTCCTGAAGTGCTGTGGCTGGGGTTCCGCGCACAGCGCAAGCTGGGCGATCCGGTCGCGGCGGCGGTGTTCGCGCGGCGCGTGCAGACTGAATTTCCGGATTCCGAGCAAGCACAAAATATGCGCAATGGCGTCACTCGATGAGCGAGGCCGCGCTGCAGCCGGGCGCCAAGCTCAAGGCCGAACGCGAGCGCCGTGGCTTGAGCGCCCAAAAAGCTGCCGATGAAATGCACTTGGATCGATGGGTCATCGATGCGCTCGAGGCGAACGACTACAAGCGTATCGGTCCGACGGTCTACGCCAAAGGGCATCTGAAAAAGTACGCCGCCTTGCTGGGCTTGCCGGCAGCCGAGATCTTGGCCGGCTACGAATCGCGCCCGCCTGGGCCGGTCGAGATCACCTCCGCCGGCCCGAGCATGCTGCTGTCGACGCGCGATGACGGGCCGGCCTTCGGCAATTGGTCGCCGACGCAGATCGTGGGCTGTCTGATCGCCGCATTACTGCTGGCCGGCGTGCTGTGGTGGAGACCCTGGCAGCAGCGCAGCAAGGTGCCCGCCGGCAGCCCGCCCGTGGCCGAGGCATCGGTCGCCGCGGCGCCAGTGGCGGCGCCGGAGGGACCGGCCGCGTCCGGCGTTGTCTCCTCCGCGACAGCGTCGCCCGTCAACGCCAAAGATATGCCGGCCGCTGACGTCGCGACACCGGCAATCGATAGCAGTGCGGCGGCCCCGGCATCCGATGCGCCCGCAGCTCCGCCTCCGGGCGCGGGCCGAGCGCGACTGCGCTTGAGCTTCTCCGCGGATTCCTGGGTGGACGTGCGTGACGCCAACGGCAAGCGCACCTTCGCGGGTAACGGACTGGCCAACAGCGTGAAGACCATCGCCGGCGCAGCCCCGCTGCGCGTGTACTTGGGTGCAGGCAGCGGCGTGCAACTGGAAATCAACAATCGCGCCGTCGCCATCGGACCGCAATTTTTCGCAGGCGAAGTGGCGCGTTTCGAGGCCGGCGCCGACGGTGTCCTGAGGCGCGATTCGCGGGGCGAACCTTCGCGCAGCGATCAAGCGCACAGTGCGCCGCCACGCACCACGCGTCCGCCCGGCTGAGAGGACCCTTGAGCAAGATTATCGAGCCCCTGCGCGGTGTGCATGATGTATTGCCTGCGCAAATCGCAGCCTGGCAGCACTTGGAGCGCATCACGCGCCAGGTGTTTGCAAGCTACGGGTACGAAGAGTTCCGCGTGCCCGTGATCGAGCAAACCCAATTATTCAAACGCTCGATCGGCGATTTCACGGATATCGTGGAAAAGGAAATGTTCAGCTTCATCGACCAGGGTGAAGATCACATCACCCTGCGGCCCGAGGCGACCGCCGGCATCGTGCGCGCCGTGATCTCGAATGGAATGCTGCGCGAGGGGCGGCTGCGCGTCTGGTGCATGGGGCCGATGTTTCGGCGCGAGCGCCCGCAAGCCGGACGCTATCGCCAGTTTCATCAAATCGACGCGGAAGCCTTCGGCTTCGAGGGTCCGGATGTCGATGCGGAAATGATTCTGCTCTCGGCGAGGCTGCTGAAGCTGCTGGGACTGCACGATGTGAAGCTGGTGGTGAACTCGCTCGGTACGCCGGCATCGCGCGCGACCTATCGCGAAAAGCTCACCGCCTATTTCAGCGCGCATGTTGCGTCCCTGGACGAAGACAGCAAGAGGCGATTGGCCGGCAATCCGCTGCGCATACTCGACAGCAAGAATCCGGATATGCAGCGCATCGTCGCCGGCGCGCCGCTGCTGCTCGATTCGCTCGACCAAGAGTCTCGGGAGCATTTCGAATCCTTGTGCGCCCAGTTGCGCAGCGCCGGCATCGAGTATCAGGTGCAACCGCATCTGGTGCGCGGACTCGATTACTACACCCGCAGCGTTTTCGAGTGGACCACGGACGCCCTGGGTTCGCAAAGCACCGTATGCGCCGGCGGGCGCTATGACGGCTTGGTGGCGCAGCTCGGGGGTGTCGACACGCCCGGGGTCGGCTGGGCGATGGGACAGGAGCGCATCGTCATGCTCTTGCAGCAGCGGGATGAGGAAATACGCAGGCAGCGGCCGCAGGTCTACTTGGTACTGGTCGGGGAGCAGGCGCAGATCCCGGGTTTCAAATTGGCGGAGCAATTGCGCGATGCCTGGCCGCAGCTGGCCTTGCAGATCAATTTAGGCGGCGGGAGTTTCAAGACGCAGTTCAAGCGCGCCGACAAGAGCGGCGCCGAATTCGCGCTCGTATTGGGGGATGACGAGGCGGCCAGGGGGGTGGTGGCCGTGAAGGCGCTACGCCGGGAACTGGCGCAGGAGGAATGCCCCGTGGAAAGAATCAGTGAACGTATCGGCATCTTATTAGGTCTCAAAGGGGGCGGGGAGCGGAATCATGGCTGAAGAATATTTAACCGACGACGAACAACTGGAAGCCGTTAAGCGCGCTTTTACCGAATATGCCCCTTGGATACTGGGTGGCGTCGTACTCGGCGTCGGCGGTTGGTACGGGTTTCAACGCTACCAGTCGCATCAAAACGAAGTCGCCTATCGGGCCGCCGACCAGTTCAGTCAGATGACCGTCGCCCTGGAAATGAACGATTCCAAGAAATCCCTGCAGATCGCCGACGGTCTGATCAAGGATTTTCCGAACTCGCCGTACGCCGACCAGGCGCAATTGACGATTGCCCGCGTCGACGTTGAAAGCGGTAAATCCGCCGATGCCGTGGCACCCCTGACCCAAGTCATGAACAATTCCAAGGACACGGAGCTGCAGCAGATCGCAAGGCTGCGCCTGGCACGTGTGCTCATCGATCAGGGCAAGCCTGACGATGCGATCAAGCTGCTCGCTGCGGGCACGCCGGGAAGCTTCGCAGGCCGCTACCATGAAGTTCATGGCGACGCGCTCTACTCGAAGAAGGACATTCCCGGCGCCATTACGGAATACAACGCAGCCTTGGGTGCGAGCGGGGGCGGCGTCGAAACCGCCATGCTGCAGCTGAAACTTGCCGATCTTGCCTCGAACGAAAAGGCTAAACCCTGATGCGCCTATTGCTCCCCTTGAGTTTCGCAGCGTTGCTCATTGCCGCCGGCTGCAGCAAGGATAAAGACGTCGAGCCGCCGGCGAAATTGGTCAATTTTCCGACCACGCTGCCGGTGAAAAAACTGTGGAGCGAAGGTGTCGGCGGCGGCAAGAAGCAGATCAAGCTGCGTTTGGGGTTGGGGCCGGCGATCGACAATGGCCTCGTGTTCGCGGCGAGTCACAAGGGCGAGGTCGTTGCAGTCGCGCTCGATACGGGCCGCAACGTGTGGGTCAAGAAGTTGAAGGTGCCGATTTCCGCAGGACCGGCGGCGGGCTCCGGCATTGTCGTGGCCGGCACCAGCAAGGGTGCAGTGATCGCGTTGGACGGCGCCACCGGCCGTCAGCTGTGGCGCTCGCAGGTCAATTCGGAACTCCTGTCCTCTCCGGCCATCAGCGAAAAAGTCGTGGTGATACGCTCGGTCGACGGACGGCTGCACGGTCTCGAAACGCGCACCGGGAAGGAGCTTTGGTCCGTCGAGCAGCAGGTCCCGCGCTTGAGCCTGCGCGGCACGGCGATCCCCATCGTGGCCAAGGAAGTGGCGATCAGCGGCTTCGACAACGGCAAGGTCATGGCTGTGTCGCTGACCACGGGCGACACGATTTGGGATACGGCACTGGCGTCCCCGCACGGCCGTACGGAACTGGATCGGCTCGTCGATATCGATTCGGCGGTTCGGGTGGTCGGCGAAAACGTCTTTGCAGCCGGGTTTCAGGGACGCACGGCGATGCTTGCCCTCGATTCGGGGCAGCTTTGGTGGTCGCACGACATGTCGAGCTACCGCGGCTTGGCGGTCGACGCCGACAACTTATATGTCACCGAATCCGACGGGACCGTGGTGGCGATGCGCCAGCGCGACGGCGCCGAACTGTGGAGCAATGACAAACTCAAGCGCCGCGGATTGAGTGCGCCGATCGTCGCCAGCACGGCGATCGCCATCGCCGACTTCGAGGGCTACATACACTGGCTGGACAAAGGCACCGGTGTGCTGGTGGCCAGGGAACGCATCGCGAAGCAGCGTGTTTCCAATCCGCCGGCCGGCGCGAACGACACCATCGTCGTGCTGACCGACGGCGGGACCCTGGCGGCGTACCGAGCCGCCCCTCGAGTGTCGAGCTCGCCTCCGGCACCCGCAGCAACTCCAGCCGCGCCTGCGGCAGCACCGGCCGCTGAGCCCGCGACTCCGGCGGCGCCGGCGGCCACCGAGACACCGCCTGCCGCCACTGAGACGCCGCCCCCCGCCACCGAGACGCCGCCTCCCGTCGCGGAG